>DATJCP010000484.1:0-24532 GCA_035514715.1 Candidimonas sp. | reverse complement strand
GTGCCGGTCGCCAGCTTAAATGCTTCGCCAAACAAGTGATTGATCGAGCAGGTGCCTGAACTGCCATAGGAATACTTGCCGGGATTAGCCTTCAAAACATCTACGAATTCTTTGAAATCCTTGGCGGGAAACTTCGGATTGACTTCGATGACATTAGGTACATTCGCGAAGTTGGTCACCGGTACGAAGTCGGTCAACGGGTTATAGGGCAGGTCTGTTGGGCGGCAAGCAGGATTGACAGCCAAAGTGGACACGGTGGCAATCGATAAGTTGTAACCGTCGGGTTTAGCACGCGCAGCCTCGGCGGCGCCAATTGCACCACCTGCCCCGGCCTTGTTCTCGATCACCATGGACTGGCCAAGCTCTTGAGCCATACGCTGGCTCACGATGCGAGCCACGATATCGGTCGAACCGCCAGGTGCGAAAGGCACCAATACTCGTATCGGCTGCGAAGGATACTCTGCAGCCTGGGCCGGGCCAAAAGCAAACACAGACGCGACACCGACGACAGCAACAAAAGCAGATAATTTATTATTTATTTCAAACACTTATAGTCTCTCTCAAAGTTATATGCCAACCCACCCACTTCTGTAAGGATGGATTTAGCGCTAGAGGGTAGCATTCACTTACCGCTATGAACCTTGTGAATTATCAAAATATTGCCTCCCTTTTCAGCTCGAAATGACAATGCGCCTAAAATAGCGGCCCACCCCGTCATTCCTACCAACGCATTATGTCCATCATTCAGCTTGTTCTTCCAGACTTCCTACTGATTGCCTTGGGCTGGGTGTTGTTCCACAAGCTCAAATTTTCCAGCGAGTTCTTCCGAGGCGCTGAGCAGCTGGTCTATTTTGTGCTTTTCCCTGCGCTGCTATTCCACTCCATTACACAAACACCATTGAGTCTGTCGGGCACCTACACACTGCTGCAGGCAACGGTTGGCGTCATGGCGTTTGGCGTCGCAATGGCCTGGCTTGCAGTTCCTGTCTTGCGGCCCAATCCGATGGCGCATGCATCGGTCGCTCAATGCGCGTATCGCTTCAATACATACATGGGTTTGTCGCTGGCCGGCGGGCTGGCGGGTGCAACCGGACAAACTGTAATGGCCGTCATTGTGGGTTTTGCTGTACCAATTTCAAACATAGCCGCGGTACATGCGCTAGCCCGACAAAACGGCGGCAAAGTGTTCAAGGAAATCATTCGAAATCCATTTATCATCGCCACCATACTTGCCTTGCTATTCAATATTTTTAGTGTGCCCATTCCCAAGGCTGTCGACACATCGCTGGGTCGCCTTGGCGCCTGCGCTATTGCCATCGGCCTGATGTGCGTAGGTGCGACGCTTTCTCTAAAAGGCGGTGAAGGCGCCGCCAAACTGATGACATGGATGATAACGGTGCGCTTGCTGCTGGTGCCGGTCGTCGCCATTGGTATCGGCTGGGCTCTTGACCTATCAGTGGTCGAGCGGCAAATACTGTTGCTTTTTAGCGCCTTGCCGACGGCATCTTCGGCCCATGTACTGGCCGCCCGTATGGGAGGCAACGGACAGATGGTGGCTGTTACGATGTCGATAGGAACCCTGCTTTCTGCCCTGACCATTCCGTTCTGGCTAATGATAGGCGCCAATCCATAGCTCATGCATATGAAACAAGAAAACACCATATTGGGAACCAAAACCCTATATTTGCCGGACGAAGAGGCCACCATAGCGCTGGCAACTCAACTTGCCCCCATGCTTTGCGGCACGCACCCGGCCATAGACAAGAACCTTCGAGGTGGCAGAATTCATCTGCGCGGCGAGCTTGGCGCGGGCAAAACCAGCTTCGCACGAGCCCTGCTACGCGCAGCCGGAATTACCGGACGAATAAAAAGTCCCAGCTATGCGCTACTTGAAAGCTATAATCTTTCTAACTTAAACTTCTATCATCTTGATTTCTATAGATTTAGCGATTCACAAGAGTGGGTGGATGCTGGGTTTCGAGATATACTGCAACAAGAAGCAATAGTTTTAATCGAATGGCCTGAACAAGCGGGGGCCTTATTAGCTCCCCCAGACCTCGATATCCACCTTCAGTACGCAGACCACGGGCGGCACGCCAGCTTAACTGCCCATAGCAACAAAGGAAATTTATGGCTGACGACACTTGCCCTTCCCCATCAGGACTCTCACGGCGCAGGCTCATAGCAACCGCAAGCACTTTATTCCTGCTTCCCGTTGTGCCGCGCTTGGCCATGGCAGGTACGATTCTGGCGGTACGCACTTGGCCCGCCGATGAATACACCCGTGTCACGCTGGAAATGGACAGCGAACTGAAAGCCGAACACTTCACACTTGAAGGGCCTGATCGGCTGGTGGTCGACATCCAGGGCTTGACCATGAGCCGGGCAATCAATGACCTGGTGTCAAAGATCAAACCTAACGACCCATACATCGAGTCGGTGCGCGTGGCGCAAAACCGGCCTGACGTAATCCGCCTGGTCATGGATCTGAAGCAGCCTATCGCTCCGCAAGTATTTACCTTGAAACCTATCGGCGAATACAAATACCGGCTGGTGCTAGACCTGTACCCCAAGGTAGCGCAAGATCCCCTGCTCGCCATCATGGACAACAAGGAAAGCGACCCTTTAGCCAGGGTGCTGGAAGACCTTGCCCAGAATTCCCCCACTGAAGCGCCGATTCCTTCCGTGGAAGGACAAAAGCTGCCGCCCATAGCCAAAAACCCCAAGGCGCCGCCTACACCCCCACCCAGCGTTGCATTACCGCGCGATAGTTCCCGCCCCATACTGGTGGCGCTGGACCCTGGCCATGGCGGCGAAGACCCTGGCGCGGTCGGGCGCAATGGCACTCGGGAAAAAGACATAGTCCTGAATATTGCGCGGCGCCTGAAAAAGCTGATTGACGCCCAACCCAATATGCGCGCGTACCTGACGCGCGACAATGATTATTTCGTACCCCTGCAGGTACGGGTGCAGAAGGCGCGCCGCGTCAAGGCTGATCTGTTTATTTCGATACACGCCGACGCCTGGATTAAACCCAGCGCCAGAGGGTCGTCGGTTTTCGCGTTATCGCAAAACGGCGCTACCAGTTCAGCCGCGCGCTGGATGGCGCAACGCGAAAATGATGCCGATCTTATCGGCGGCGTCAACCTGGGCTCGCACAACAAACAGGTAGCCCAAGTGTTGTTGGACTTATCTACCGCCGCCCAGATCAATGACTCGGTGCGGGTAGGCAGCAGCATCCTGGGCGAGATCGGAAAAATCAACACCTTGCACAAGAATCGAGTTGAGCGAGCCGGGTTTGCGGTACTAAAGGCCCCTGACATTCCATCCATACTGGTGGAAACCGCCTTTATCAGCAACCCGGAAGAAGAACGCCTGTTGCGCAGCCCTGCACACCAGGACCGCATTGCAAAGGCCATGCTAAGCGGAATCAGCGATTACTTCGCATCCAGCCCCGCGCTGGCGCGCCGGGCCTGATCCATCGCCCGCCTCAAGAGGCGGGCGATTTCTTCTTGAATATTTTCCATAAGGCGCCAAAGACCACTGGCACTGCCGCGGCACCGATGCCGATCAGGACAATGGTGTTCAAGTGTTCTTTGATGATGGGAACATTGCCGAAAAAGTAGCCCAGGGTAACCAGGCTGCCCACCCACAATACCGCACCGGAAATATTGAATAGCTGGAAACGCACGACATTCATGCTGCCCACGCCTGCGACAAAAGGAGCAAAGGTACGGAAAATGGGCAGGAAGCGCGACATCACTATGGTTTTCCCACCATGCTTTTCATAAAAAGCATGGGTTTTTATCAGGGCATTGCGATCCAGGAAACGATAGTTGTGGGTAAACACCTTCTCGCCCAAGTAGCGGCCCACAGCGTAGTTAACGGTATTGCCCAATACAGCGGCTATGATCAACATGCCAGCCAGCATGACGGGATCCAGCATGCCCGAAGCGCCGAATGCGCCCGCAATGAACAACAGGGAATCGCCCGGCAGGAACGGCAACACGACCAAGCCTGTTTCCCCAAAGATAATCAGAAACAGCACCAGATATATCCAGTCACCATACTGGGTCACCCAAATACCCAGATACTGGTCTATGTGAATAATCATGTTCAACAAATCAAGCATATCAACTACCAAAATAAAGATACCGCAATATAACGCTTTAACCCTGGCGAAAAAAGGACAGCCCGTATCAAAAGGCTAAAATCATTAATATGCACACCCACAGCCTAATGGAATGCCTGAATGCTTGAACGCCGTTCTATCGCCCCTCTACCCGACTTATTAATCAGCCAGATCGCGGCAGGCGAAGTGATAGAGCGCCCCGCCTCTGTACTGAAAGAACTGCTGGAAAATGCCATCGACGCTGGCGCCCGGGCCATTGAAGTGCGCCTGGACGGCGGTGGCATACGTCGCATTGCAGTCAGCGACGATGGCCACGGCATTCCCGAATCCGAATTAAGGCTGGCGCTTACACGCCATGCCACCAGTAAAATTACCAACCTGCACGAACTGGAGTCCGTCAATTCCATGGGGTTCCGCGGCGAAGCTTTGGCCTCTGTTGCCTCGGTAGCACGGCTGACCCTGACTTCGCGCACTGCCAACGATGCCCATGCCTGGCAGGTCGAATCGGCCCAAAATACGCCAACGGCGGCTTCCGGCCCCATCGGCACCACCATCGATGTGCGGCAATTGTTCGACGAAGTACCGGCTCGCCGTAAGTTTTTACGCGCTGAAGCCACCGAATACGGTCATTGTGTCGATGCCATGGAACGCATCGCATTGGCCCAGCCGAACATTGCCTTCCGGCTGTTTCATAACGATAAGGCGCAGCGCCACTGGCGCGCAGCCGACATCGCCCAACGCGTGCGCGATGTACTGGGTGCGGAATTTATCGAACAAGGCCTGGAAGTAGAACAAGAGCACGGCCTTATTGTCTTGCGCGGCATTGTCACCCGGCCCACCTACGCGCGCAGCCGCGCCGACCGCCAATACCTGTACGTCAACGGCCGCTATGTAAAAGACCGCACGGTTGCGCACGCCATACGGCAAGCATATGCCGACGTACTGCATGGCGACCGGCAGCCCGCCTATGTACTGTTCCTGGAAGTCGATCCAGCGGGGGTCGATGTCAACGTCCACCCAGCCAAACACGAGGTGCGCTTTCGCGATAGCGGCGCCATTCACCGCTTCGTATCGAAGGCACTAGGCCATATCCTGGCAAGCGCAGGCGGGCAATCGGCAGCCCCGGCATCGGCCGACGCTCCTGCGTCATCTTTCCCTGCCTTGCAGCCTCAAGATTCATCAAACCAATACGGCAGCGTTTACGGTCCAGACGGTACGGCGCCTATGGGCACCGGATTCGGGCAACCCGCTACAAGCAGCGGCCAGGTTCCCGCCTCTTCCTTTTTCCGTCCTGCCCAATTCCAGCGCGCCTTTCCTTTGCGCGACCACGGCGCCGATACGGCCAACAACTGGCAATCGTTTTATCGCCCCTTGGATCCTCCCGCCACCGCACAAGGCCAAACGCCCCAACCCACGGCAGGCGAACAGGAATTCCCGCTGGGGATGGCGTTGGGTCAACTACATGGCATATACATACTGGCCCAGAACCATGCCGGACTCGTTCTGGTCGATATGCATGCCGCCCACGAACGCGTGGTCTACGAGCAGCTTAAAAAGGCCATGGACACGCAAAGCCTGCCTCGCCAGGAACTGCTCGTCCCAGTCGTTTTCGCAGTAACCGAAAAAGAAGTCGCATTGCTTGACGAACATGGTGACACGCTTACCCAGTTGGGCCTGACCATACGGCCAGCCGGCCCAGCCTCTGTAGCGGTCCGCGCCGTACCTGCGCTGCTGGCCAACGGCGATATCGAATCGCTGGCGCGCGGCGTCCTGCGCGACCTGGCAAGCGTAGGCACTTCGCCGCGCCTGACAGAGCAGCGCAACGAACTGCTGTCCACCATGGCCTGCCACGGTTCGGTACGCGCCAACCGGCGCCTGACACTGGATGAAATGAACGGCCTGCTGCGCAAAATGGAACAAACCGAAAGAGCAGACCAATGCAACCACGGCCGTCCCACCTGGGTGCAATGGAAGGTCAGCGAGCTGGACAGAATGTTCATGCGCGGCCAATGAAAACGCCAGTCATCTGCCTGGCAGGCCCCACCGCAGCAGGAAAAAGCGCCACCACACTGGCGCTGGCGCAGCGCTGGCCGATTGAAATCGTTATCGTGGATTCCGCGACGATTTATCGTGGCATGGACATCGGCACAGCCAAACCGTCCAAGAGGGAACAAACTGTCGCGCCCCACCATCTGCTTGATATCCGGGACCCGGTTGAAAGCTACTCGGCTGCCGAATTCCAGCAAGACGCCACAGCGCTGATTCACGCCATCACCGCCAGGGGCAATATACCGCTGCTATGCGGCGGCACCATGCTGTACTACAAGGCCTTGCGAGAAGGGCTGAATGCGTTGCCTGCGGCAGATCCGGCAATCAGGGCCCAGATCGACCGTGAAGCGCAGGACGGCGGCTGGCCTGAGCTGCACCGCCAGCTTGCCGAGTTCGACCCCGCAACCGCTGCGCGCCTGGCGCCCAACGATAGCCAGCGCCTGCAACGCGCAATTGAAATATATCGGGTCAGCGGGCGGCCCATGTCAGCCTGGCTCGCCGATGAGCGCCCAGAGCAGGACAGTAGCCTGGAATATGTCACGGTCAGCCTGGAACCTTCCGACCGCTTGGCCTTGCATGCCCGGATTGCCCAACGCTACCAGACGATGGTAGAACAAGGGCTGCTACAGGAAGTGCAAGCGCTGCACCAACGGCCAGATCTGCATACAGGCCTGCCTTCTGTGCGTTGCGTAGGCTACAGGCAGCTTTGGGACTACCTGGATGGGAAAGTGGACAAGAACCAGGCAATAGAACAGGCCATTGCTGCGACCCGCCAATTAGCCAAGCGTCAATTGACTTGGCTACGGTCTCAACCGGAACGGCATATTATTGATTGCCTGGCGCCCGATGCCGCCGACCAAGCCGTAGACAAGATTGCGGAATTCTGGCCGAAAACGCCGGACTAGCGCCGTAGGCGCGTCATCCGGCATTGCCGCTTCCCTTACAGCACTACCGTTTGAGGCGCATCAGCGCCTTGGCGTTCAGTGATTTCACCAAGCACGCTGACCTGCTCGCCATGGGCGGCAAGTGTTGCTTTCACGGCGTCAGCCTGGGCTGCCGGCACGACAATGATCATGCCAATGCCGCAGTTGAACACCCGGTGCATTTCCGAATCGGCCACGCCGCCGTTCTGCTGCAGCCAGGAAAAGAGTTCTGGCATGACCCAAGCGTCGCGATGCAGCGTTGCCGACAAATGGGGCTGCAAAATGCGCGGCACGTTATCCAGCAAGCCGCCACCGGTGATATGGGCCAGCCCCTTGATGGAAGGGCCATGTGCCGCCAGGGCCGCCAGCACCGACTTTACGTAGATGCGTGTGGGCTCCATGACCACGTCTTCCAGTGGGCGGCCGCCCAGGTCCTGGCCGGGCCTGGCATTGGCATGCGTGAGGATCTTGCGCAAGAGCGAGAAGCCGTTGGAGTGTGCGCCGCTGGAAGCCAGCCCCAGAATGACATCGCCCGGTACAATAGACTTGCCGTCGATGATGCGGGATTTTTCCACCGCCCCGACCGCAAAGCCCGCCAGGTCGTATTCACCATCGGGATACATGCCTGGCATCTCGGCGGTTTCGCCGCCGATCAGGGCGCAACCGGAAAGCTCGCAACCCTTGGCAATTCCGCCGACCACGCTGGCAGCCGTATCGACCGACAGCTTGCCGCAAGCGAAATAATCCAGGAAAAACAACGGTTCGGCCCCTTGCACCAAAATATCATTGACGCTCATGGCCACCAAGTCGATACCAACGGTATCATGGCGCTGCCATTCAAAGGCAAGACGCAGTTTGGTGCCTACACCGTCGGTTCCCGACACCAATACGGGTTCTTTCAAGTGTTTGGGCACTTCGAACAAGGCGCCGAATCCGCCTATACCCGCCATAACCCCGGCCCTCATGGTTTTGGCGGCAAGGGGCTTGATACGGTCGACAAGTGCATCGCCTGCATCGATATCGACCCCTGCGTCGCGATAAGTCAAAGAAGCTGAATGTTTGTTTGTCATGAGAAATGCCGTGGGATGTGTAAAAATTGCATGTTGAATTGAATACCAGGGTTGATTTTACGATGAACGCAGAAAATATACGCCCCTGGCATGCGGCGACCGAACAAAAGCTGCGGCGCCCTCTATTAGACAACACATGACACAGCAACTGATACTGGACTTGTTACTACCTTCCCCGCCATCGCTGGACAACTTTGTTGTCGGCGAAAACGGGGAGGCGCTGGACGCATTGCGCCATTGGGAACCCGGCCGCGCAATTTATCTTTGGGGCGCATCCGGCTCGGGCCGGACTCACTTGCTGCAGGCCTCGGCAAGCAGCCCCGACACGCTTTATCACGGGCCCAACGACACGCCTGCCATTTTGAAGGATATCGCCACTGGCGATGACCTGCAGCACAGACTGATAGCCATCGATAATGTAGAACTTCTCGACGCCGATGGTCAGGCGGCCTTGTTTGCCCTGTACAATCGCTGGCGCGAGGTTGCTGCGACCCGTCATAGTTTTGCGCTGATACTGGCAGGAGACCGGGCCCCAATGGCTATGCCGTTGCGCGAAGACTTGCGTACGCGCCTGGGCTGGGACTTGGTGTTTCGTCTGGAACTGCTGTCCGACCCGGAACGCGCCGAAGTCCTCAAGGCACGAGCCGGCGAACGCGGCCTGCAGCTTTCTCCCGAGGTAATAAGCTGGATTCTTACCCACTATGCCCGCGACATGAACCGCTTAAGCGAACTGGTCGACTCCCTGGATAGCTACTCCCTGGAAAAACACCGGGCGATTACGCTGCCCTTATTAAAAGATTTCCTGGCATCCAGCCAGGCCTAGAATGAACTGATAACGATAATGTCCGTAAAACGCCTTGCCCTGTTCGATCTTGACCATACCCTGCTTCCGCTGGACAGCGACTATCAATGGGCCGACTTCCTGGCGCGCACTGGCCGTGCCGGCGACCCCGCCGAAGCGCAGCGCCGCAACGACGACTTGATGCAGCGTTATAACGCCGGCAACCTTACCGCCGAACAATCCGCCGAATTCATGCTGGGCCTGCTGACCCGCGCCGATGCGCCCGAACTGGCCTGCTGGCACGAAGCCTTCATGGCTGAAGTGGTGCTTCCCGCCATTTTCCCCGTTGCCAAAAACCTGGTCCAAAAGCATATCGACCAGGGCGACCTATGCGCCATCGTCACTGCCACCAACGAATTCGTCACGGCACCGATTGCGCGCGAATTCGGCGTGCCCCACCTGATTGCCACGATCCCGGAAACCCAAGACGGGCGCTACACCGGGCGTATTCAGGGTGTACCCAGTTTCCAGGCGGGGAAAATAACGCGTGTGGACGAATGGCTGGCAGGCATGGACCTGACGCGGGCCGACTTCGAGTCCTCCTACTTCTACAGCGACTCGCCCAACGACCTGCCTCTTCTGGAAGTCGTGACGCACCCTATAGCCACCAACCCCAGCCCCGCACTGCGCCAGGTCGCGCAAGCGCGCAACTGGGAAATCCTTGACCTGTTCAAGGACATGCTGGACGCAAAGTCATAAAATACATACATGCTTAAAGAAACAATAAAAAACTTTGTGGGGCGCCTGTTCTCCACACCACGCCGCGGACCTGAACGCTTACCGCGCGAAAAGCACGGCATCGACCGGCGCAACGTCTCGCGCCACGCCATCAAAGTATGCGAGGTATTGCAGCATGAAGGCTACGCCGCCTACATCGTCGGCGGCGCTGTTCGCGATCTCATCGTAGGCCTGGAACCTAAAGACTTCGACGTCGCCACCAACGCCACGCCCAACCAAATCCGTGCCCTGTTCCGGCGCGCCCGCATCATCGGCAAGCGCTTTCAACTTGTGCATGTCGTGTTCGGCCAGGAAATCATCGAAACGTCCACTTTCCGTGCCCCGGCATCGGCCGAACAAGACACCGACGAACATGGCCGCATCTTGCGCGACAACCTGTTCGGCACCCACGAAGAAGATGCCGCACGACGTGATTTCACGCTTAATGCGCTGTATTACGACCCCGTCACAGAAGAAGTTATCGACTACCACCGCGGCGTACAGGATTTAAAAAAACGCGTGGTGCGCATGATCGGCGACCCCGAGACGCGCTATCGCGAAGATCCGGTGCGTATGCTGCGAGCCCTGCGTTTTGCGGTCAAGCTTAGCGCCACGATAGACCCGGCCTCCCGCGAACCTATCTCGCGCATGGCCCCGCTTATCGAGAACGTTCCCTCCTCACGCCTGTTCGATGAAATTCTCAAACTGCTGACTTGCGGCCATGCCATGGACTGCGTGCGTCAATTGCAGGCGGTGGGCCTGGACCGGGGCTTGCTACCCCTGATCGATATCATTTTCAAGCAGGAAGGCGGCGAGGAATTCGTCGAGCTGGCTCTGGCACGTACCGATGCACGCGTGCGTGCCGGCAAAACCATCAGCCCCAGCTTCCTGTTTGCCGCGCTGCTATGGAAGCTCGTCAACAAACGCTGGCAAGAAATCTGCGCTGGCGGCGAGCACCCCGCACAGGCGCTTATGCAAGCGGCCGACTCGGTGGTCGAAGAGCAAACCCGCAAGCTCGCCATACAGCGCCGTTTCCAGGCCGATATGCGTGAAATCTGGTTCATGCAGGCACGTTTTGAACGCGCCAACCCGAAAACCATCTGGCGCATGCTGGAACAGCCGCGCTTTCGCGCCGCTGTCGACTTCCTGCAATTGCGCGCCGAAGCACGCGAAGTGGATAGCGTGCAGGCGCAATGGTGGATGGATCTGGCCAATGCAGATGATTCCGAACGTGCTGAATTAATCGAGTCGTACCAGGCGCAAACACGCAGCAAACCCGCTGCCGCACGGCGCCGCCGCAGTCCAAAGCGGCGTGCTCCGGCCAGCGCGCCACAAGCATGACACTGGCATACGTCGGCCTGGGCGCAAACCTGGGCGACGCCCAGGCGGCGTTGCAGCAAGCTGCCGCCGAGCTTACGCAAATGCCTGGCATTGCGCAGTTCAAGCTCTCGCCGCTATACCGCACTGCGCCGATAGACTCCAGCGGGCCCGATTACATCAATGCCGTTGCCATGTTTGATACCACACAGACAGCCAGGCAATTGCTGCAAGCCTTGCAGGATATCGAACAGCGGCATGGCCGCCTGCGCCCTTATCGCAACGCACCGCGCACTCTGGATCTAGATCTGCTGCTGTTTGGCGAACAGCAAATCCACGAACCTGATTTGATTGTGCCGCACCCTCGCATGCATGAGCGTGCGTTTGTATTGCAGCCGCTATCTGACCTTGCGCCCGACTTGGTGTTGGCGCAAGGCCCGATAAGCACCTTGCTGGCCGCATGTTCCGACCAGGCTCTGGTGCTTATTCCCGACTAGGGCTAATCAAGCCTGCTGCCGCAAAATCTGCCTGGCCCGCTCTATGACGGGCGCATCCACCATTTTCCCGTCCATCTGGAAGGCCAGCGATCCGGTGGAATCCGCCATGGCAACAATGCGTTTCGCCCATTCAGCATCGGCTGCCGTTGGCGCAAACGCTGCATGAATGGTGGCGATTTGTGCCGGGTGTATGCATAGCATCCCGCCGAAACCCATGTCGCGCACCTGTCGGGCCAGTGCCGACAAACCATCCTGATCTGAAAAATTCGGATAGACCCCGTCCAGCGGCGCGGCCAACCCGCAAGCTGCACTATGCAGCAGAATCTGGCAACGTATGTGATTCAGCAATAGCGCAGCGCCAACGGTATCGGGCGTAGTACCCAGTTCCAGCATAAGATCCAGACTACCAAAGGACAGGCGATCTACGCCTGGCTGGGCGGCCATTTGCTCTAGCGCCAACACCCCTTTGGGGCTTTCCACGATAGGCAGTACGGATTTACCGGCCTGCACTACCTGCTGAATCTGCAAGGCCGATTCGGCCTTGGGCAACAGCACGCCTTTGATATTCTCGTGAGCCGCACACAAAGCCAGATCCGCACCGAACCAGGATGTCGTCGCACCATTGGTTCGCACCCAAAACGAGGCTTGCGGATTCGCGCTGGCGAAATCACGCAAATGCTCGCGAGCCTGGTCTTTAAGGTCGTGCTGGACCGCATCTTCAAGATCGATAATGACCGCATCAGCCCCGGCTGCCAGGGCCTTGGTGAATCGTTCGGGCCTGGTAGCCGGCACAAACAAAGCCGATCGTATCTGTTGCTGCATTAAATAACCCCTTGTTGCGCCAAGCCCTGGATTTGCTCTTGCGTGTAACCCAGTCCGGCAAGAATAGAAGCGGAATTCTCGCCCAGAGCGGGGATCCTGTCCATGCGGGCCTCGAATGCCGAGTTCGTTGCTGGCGGAATCAGCGCCGGCAACGGGCCGACAGCACTATCTACGGTACTCCAGCGTTGGCGTTCAGCCAGCTGTGGATGATTCCAGACGTCCTGCATGGTGTTCACACTGGCGTTGGCAATACTGGCTGCTTCCAGGCGCTCAATGACCTGCGCGCGCGACAGCGACGCGAATGTCGTGACTATCAATACCCGCAACGCCTCTTTGTTGGCCACACGCTGTGTGTTGCTGCTGAAACGGCTATCGGCCGCCACGTCAGCCTGTTTCAAGACAATATTGCAGAATGCCGCCCACTCGCGTTCGTTCTGCAGCCCCAGCATCACCTCGCTGCCATCGCCCACCGGGAAGGGACCATAAGGGTAGATGGTGGCGTGTGCAGCGCCTGCACGCTGGGGCGGCTCAGCGCCTTCGAATGCGTAGTACATGGGAAACCCCATCCACTCGACCATGCTTTCCAGCATAGAGACATCAATGCGGCTGCCTTGGCCTGTGCGCCCGCGCAGCAAGAGCGCCGATAAAATACTGCTGTAGGCGTACATGCCGGCGGCAATATCGGAAATCGAACAACCCGCCTTGGCGCGGCTGTCAGGTGTACCGGTAACGGATAAGAATCCACTTTCGCTTTGTATCAGCAAATCGTAGGCTTTTTTATCCTGATAGGAACCACCCTCGCCATAACCGGAAATATCGCAAACGATCAGGCGTGGGTTCTTTTCATGCAAGGCCTCGAACGACAAGCCCAAGCGGGCCGCCGCACCGGGCGCCAGGTTTTGCACCAGCACATCGGCTGTGCTCAACAGTTCGCTCAGAATGTCGGCGGCTTCCGGCCGCTTAAGATCCAGCGCCAGGCTTTCCTTGGACCGATTGGTCCACACAAAATGCGATGCCATACCCTTGACGCGTTCATCGTAGCCACGGGCGAAGTCGCCCACACCCGGGCGCTCTACCTTGATCACACGAGCACCCATATCAGCAAGCTGACGAGTACAAAATGGAGCGGCAATGGCGTGCTCCAGGCTTACGACGGTAATGCCGTCCAATGGCCGCGGCGCAGCTGCGGCGGTTGATTTCGTAGTTTGACTCATTACTTGAACCTCAATTCAGCTTGATGGGCGAGCGTGCCGTCTTGTTCCGCCCAGAGCTGGGCTGTATTACCTTCTGCCAGCACGCCGGCCACCTGGAACGGGCGCGGCGCGATCAATGGCCTCAAACCGCGATACGACAGGGAAACTGCTTTCTTATCGGGATTGGCGTTGGCGAACGCCTGGCATTGCAGGGTCGCAATCATGGGACCATGCACCACCAAGCCGGGATAGCCCTCGGCTTGCGTTACATAGGGTTCGTCATAATGAATGCGGTGGCCGTTGAAGGTGACCGCGGAATAGCGAAACAGCATGACCGGCGACGGCTCAATACTTTCGGACCACTGCGCCTGCGGGGCAGGCACGCTGCCCTCAAGCTTGGGAGGGCTGGGCTCCCGGTAAACGATATCCTGCTCTTCGGAAATGCATAATGCACCGTCCTGCGTGAACTCGTGCTTTACCGTAACAAACAACAGCTTGCCGGTGCTGCCTTCCTTTTCCTTGACGGCGGCTATCGTCGACACCCGCTTGCCCTGCACCCCCACGCGCAAAGGCTGCAGAAATTCCAGGCGACCGCCCGCCCACATGCGATTGCGATTATCGGCGGCGGGTAAAAAACCACCACGTTGCGGATGGCCGTCGGTGCCGATCTGGTCGTAAGGCACACCCTTCACGAACAGAGCCCAGTGCCATAGCAAGGGCAACTCGCCGCCTACCGAAGGCGCCGCAGTACCCAGGCTCAACGCGATTTTCTCGATATGGCCAATGTCGACCGAGTCTGTGCATTCTTCCGTTCGGCCTAGCCAGGCAGATGGATTCGTGGCTGTCATGAGGATCTTTTTCCGTTAAATCAGATAAAGCACTAGCTTGCATGGTTATGCCGAGCTTGTGAATTCGATTTTGGATAAGACCCTCTTCACTTGACCTAAACAGGTCGGATACGCCCGCGCAGCAGGCGTGATCCGAGCCCCGTCGGTTACATCAATTACACCGGCATCAACGGAATTTCCGCGATGCGCGCCTTCCATTCCCGGGGGCCGGTTTCATGCACCGACGTACCGGTGGAGTCCACCGCCACAGTAACTGGCATGTCTTTGACATCGAACTCGTAGATAGCTTCCATGCCCAGATCTTCAAAGCCCACTACCTTGGCGCCGCGTATGGCTTTGGAAACCAGGTAGGCGGAACCGCCCACAGCCATCAGGTAGGCCGAGCCATGCTTGCGTATGGACTCGATGGCGACTGGGCCGCGTTCTGCCTTGCCTATCATGGAAATCAGGCCGGTTTGTTCCAGCATCATGTCGGTAAAGCTGTCCATGCGGGTAGCAGTGGTAGGGCCTGCCGGACCAACGACCTCGTCGCCCACGGGGTCGACTGGGCCTACGTAGTAAATGACCCGGTTGGCGAAATCGACGGGCAGCTTCTCGCCCTTGGCCAACATGTCCTGGATACGCTTATGGGCGGCATCGCGGCCGGTAAGCATTTTGCCCGACAACAACAGGGTCTGGCCGGGCTTCCAGCTGGCGACCTGCGCCTTGGTCAAGGTATTCAAGTCCACCTGCAGGGACTTGTTGTAATCAGGAGCCCAATGCACATCGGGCCAATCCGAAAGCGATGGCGGTGTCAGTTGGGCGGGACCCGAGCCGTCGAGTTCGAAATGCACGTGGCGCGTTGCCGCACAGTTGGGAATCATGGCTACCGGCTTGGAAGCGGCATGGGTCGGGAAAGTATGGATCTTGACATCGAGCACCGTAGTCAGGCCGCCCAGACCCTGAGCGCCTATGCCCAGCGCATTCACTTTCTGGTAGAGCTCGATACGCAACTCTTCGAGCTTGTTTTGCGGCCCGCGCTGCAACAACTCGTACATATCGATATCTTCCATCAGGGACTGCTTGGCCATCAACATGGCTTTTTCAGCAGTTCCGCCCACGCCGATACCCAGCATGCCCGGAGGACACCAACCTGCACCCATTTGCGGCACGGTTTTCAATACCCAATCGATCAGCGAATCGCTGGGATTGAGCATGGCGAACTTGGATTTGTTTTCCGAACCACCGCCTTTAGCCGCCACCTGCACATCGACCTTATCGCCGGCGACAAGCTCGACGCTGACAATACAGGGCGTGTTATCGCGCGTATTCTTGCGCGTAAACAAGGGGTCGGTAAGAATGGAAGCGCGCAAAGGGTTATCAGGGTTCAAATAGCCCTGGCGCACGCCCTCGTCACACAGCTCTTGCATGCTGCGCTGCGTGTCAAAACGGATATCCATGCCGATTTTCAGGAAGACGTTAACGACGCCGGTGTCCTGGCAAATAGGGCGATGGCCCTCTGCGCACATGCGCGAGTTGGTCAGAATTTGCGCAATCGCATCTTTTGCCGCAGGGCTTTCTTCCAGCTCATAAGCGCGCGCCAGGTGCTGGATGTAATCAGCGGGATGGTAATAACTGATGAATTGCACCGCGTCCGCAATGGACTGGATCAGGTCGGATTCTTTGATTGTGGTAGTCATGGAGCTTATATAGTCATTAAAAAGGCAGGCAATGCAAACCCGCCAAGGTTACTGGCCAGTTGCGCAAAGGCTTACTTTCCGGTCCATACAGGCTTGCGCTTTTCGGCAAAAGCGGTCGCGCCTTCTTTGGCGTCGGCCGATACAAAAATATGAGCGACACGCGGCCGCTGCAGATCGAACATATTTGCCTGGCTCCAGTCGCGGGATTCAGACACGATTTTCTTCGCAGTCTGCACGGCCAAGGGGCCGTTCTCGGCGACGACTCGAGCCAGCGCCAGGGCGCCTTCAAGAGCTTGGCCCGGCTCAACCAAACGGTTGACCAAGCCATAATGATGCGCGCGCTCAGCAGAGATCATCTCGCCAGTCAGCACGGCTTCCATGGCGATATGGTAAGGAATTCGGCTGGGCAAACGAACCATGCCACCGGAACCGGGCACGATACCGCGCTTGACTTCCGGCAGCCCGAAATTGGAATTATTGGCGGCCACGATCATGTCGCAGGCCAAAGCCATTTCACAACCGCCAGCCAGGGCATAGCCTTCCACGGCGGCGATCAGGGGTTTTCTGGGCGGCCGTTCGCAAAGGCCGGCAAAGCCGCGCCCTTCGACCAATGGACGTTGCCCGTTCAGTGCAAACGCCTTCAGATCCATACCCGAAGAAAAGGTGTTGTTGGCCCCGGTCAGGATACCGATTACCACGTCATCATTGGCGTCAAGCTGATCGAACGCCTTGGCCAGTTCATGCGCGGTTTCATAGTTGATGGCGTTGCGCGCCTCGGGCCTATTCACCGTAATGATCTGGACACGATCAATGATTTCCACTTTTACCAAATCAGACATAAAAAACAATCCCCAGAAATCGGCGGCGCCTAAATGCGCCTGTTTAAAGATGGTCGATAACTCAATATCATACGACCAATTACAAGAGCCCCTAAGTACGGGCCTGCCTTCTTTGGCGCGGAACCAGTTAAAATTGAAAAATTTTGCGGCTTTTCGCTTTACTGGCCTTCGCTCATGCTCACATTTCAGCAAATTATTTTAACGCTCCAGCAATACTGGGATAAGCAGGGTTGCGCGCTGTTGCAGCCCTACGATATGGAAGTCGGCGCCGGTACCTCGCACACGGCGACATTCCTGCGCTCCATCGGACCAGAGCCATGGCGCGCGGCATATGTGCAACCGTCGCGCCGTCCGAACGATGGCCGCTACGGCGAAAATCCCAATCGCTTGCAACACTATTACCAGTACCAGGTTGTGCTCAAGCCCGCCCCAACCAACATCATGGACTTGTATATCGGTTCACTGGTAGCGCTAGGCATCAATCCCCAGGAACACGACATCCGCTTTGTCGAAGACGACTGGGAAAACCCCACGCTGGGCGCCTGGGGCCTGGGCTGGGAAGTGTGGCTCAACGGCATGGAAGTCACCCAATTCACCTACTTCCAGCAAGTCGGCGGCCTGGACTGCAGCCCAACCACGGGCGAAATCACCTACGGCCTGGAACGGCTTGCCATGTATCTTCAAGGGGTCGAAAGCGTATACGACCTGGTCTGGACAGAAGGCGCGCACGGGCAGAAAGTGCTCTACCGCGACGTTTTCCACCAGAACGAAGTGGAACAGTCCACTTATAACTTCGAACACGCATCGATACCCATGCTGCTGGCCCACTTCAACGACTACGAAGCCGAAGCCCAGCGTCTTATCGAGGTCCCGTTGGCGCTACCCGCCTACGAGGCCACGCTTAAAGCCGCGCATACCTTCAATATGCTGGACGCCCGAGGCGCCATCAGCGTCACTGAACGAGCCAGCTACATTGGTCGTATCCGCAACCTGTCGCGCGCCGTCGCCCAGGCTTATTTTGATTCACGCGAAAAACTTGGATTTCCCATGCTAGTCAACCGCAACGGCACGGAGGCTGCATAATGACCACAGCCGCTACCGCATCCACACAGCCCTTGCTGATAGAACTACGTACTGAAGAGCTGCCGCCCAAAGCGCTGCAAAAGCTCGGCTTGGCCTTTGCCGAAGGCATACGCAAAACACTGGAACAACACCACCTGCTGGCTGATGGTTGCAGCGTTACTGATTTCTCTACGCCCCGCCGCCTGGCTGTTACGCTAAGCGCCGTGCTGGCGCAAGCGCCCGACCTGAGCTATACCGAAAAACTGATGCCGGCCAAGATCGGCCTGAGCGACACAGGTGAAATCAGCCCGGCGCTGGCCAAAAAGCTGGCCAGCAAAGGCCTGGGGCATCTATCTGCCGCCGACCTGATCAGCGAATCCGATGGCAAACAAGACTACCTGTACGCCAAAGGCGTAGCAGCGGGCGCAGTGCTGGCCGACGCATTGCAGCAAGCGCTGGACTATGCCGTTGCCCACCTGCCCATACCCAAGGTCATGCGCTACCAACTGGCCGATGGCGTCAGCAGCGTCAAGTTCGTCCGCCCCGCACACGAACTGATTGCATTGTGGGGCAATGACATTGTCAACGTGCAAGTCTTGGGGCTGGCATCGGGGCGCACCACCCTGGGCCACCGATTCATGGCCCCACAGGCCATTAGCATCGCCTCGCCCGGCACCTACGAAAAACAACTGCATGACGAAGGCAAGGTCGTTGCGTCGTTTACCGCGCGCAGGGAACAGATCAGCCAACAGCTGCAAAGCCAGGCACAAGCCCTGGGCACCACGATAGGCACCGGCCCCGAAGTCGACGCCTTGCTTGAGGAAGTCACCGCGCTGGTGGAACACCCCACCGTCTACGTCGGCGAATTCGAAGAACAATTCCTGCAAGTTCCGCCCGAGTGCCTGATTCTGACCATGCGCCTGAATCAAAAATACTTCCCGCTCTTCGAACCGGCAACCGGCAAGCTCACCAATCGCTTCCTGATCGTCAGCAATATGCAGGTCGACAATCCGGCAAATATCATCGAAGGCAACCAGCGCGTTGTGCGCCCTCGCCTGGCCGATGCCCAGTTCTTTTTCCAAACTGACCGCAAAACCCGTTTGGCCGACCGTGTTGCCGGGCTGGCAACCAGCGTTTATCACAACAAGCTGGGCTCGCAACTGGAACGCGTCGAGCGCGTACGCCAGATCGCACGCTACCTGGCTAAACAGTTGAACGCCAACGTCGAGCATGCCGATCGCGCTGCCCTGCTGGCCAAGGCCGACCTGGGTTCGCATATGGTTGGCGAGTTCCCCGAGCTGCAAGGCATCATGGGTGCTTACTACGCCAAGGCCGACAGCGAGCCTGACGACGTTGTCCTGGCCCTGAAAGATCAGTACCGCATACGCCTCGACACACCAGTCAACGCCGACACCCTGACATCAACAGTGCTGTTCATTGCCGAACGCGTCGAAACGCTGCTGGGCATTTGGGGTATAGGCCTGGTGCCCACAGGCGAACGCGACCCCTATGGTCTGCGCCGCGCCGCACTGGGCCTGATCAGCGCCTTCGAACAACTGCAAGCCGGCGGCTATCTGGCCGTCAGCGACAACGACAGCCTGCGCTTGCCCGACCTGTTTGCCTTTGCCGCGACCACCTTCGCGCCCGGCGTCTTGAGCGATACCAGCGGCGCCGAAGTCCAGGCGTTTATTTATGAGCGTTACCGCAATCAACTGAACATCGACTTCGACCGAAATGTGGTCGATGCCGTGCTGGCGCTTGAACCCGCCTTGCATCAGGTTCACGCCCGCATACAGGCATGCGCCAGTTTTGCACAACGCCCCGAAGCGGAAAGCCTGGCTGCGGCAAACAAACGCATTACCAACCTGCTTAAAAAGGCCGACACCCAACACGGTGCCGTCGACCCAAGCAAACTTGGCGAAGCCGCGGAACAGGCTCTGGCTGAAACCATCAGTACGCTCAAGCCGCAATCCCAGGCGCAACTGGCCCAGGGCGATTTCACGGCCAGCCTGGCTACCATGGCGCAAGCTAAAGATGCTGTCGATGCGTTTTTCAACGACATCATGGTCATGGCAGACGACCCGGCCATACGCGCCAATCGCCTGGCCTTGCTGGCAGACCTTCATCAGGTCATGAACCAGGTGGCCGATATTTCCAGGTTAGCCAAGTGAAACTCGCCATCCTCGACCGCGACGGTGTTATCAACCAGGATAGTGCCGCTTTCATTAAAAGCCCTGACGAGTGGATAGCCTTGCCCGGCAGTGTGGAAGCCATAGCGCGCCTTTCGCGCGCCAATTGGCGCGTTGTGATTGCCAGCAACCAATCGGGCGTCGCACGCGGCCTGTTCAGCATGGACACGCTCAACACCATTCATGCCAAGTTGCGGCGCGAAGTCGCCCATGCAGGCGGTAACGTCGACGCCATTTTCATCTGCCCGCACGGTCCCGATGACGATTGCGCCTGCCGCAAGCCCAAACCGGGCATGTTTCTCGATATAGCCCGCCGCTATGACGTCGACCTTAAACAGGTACCGGCGGTGGGAGACTCGCTACGCGACCTGCAGGCCGCCGCCGAGGCAGGCTGCTCGCCGTGGCTGGTACTTACCGGCAACGGGCAAAAAACACGGGATAAAGGCGACATCCCGGCTGGCACCCAAATCAGGGACAATCTGGCCGCCGTCGTCGACGCTTGGCTTTCCGAGGAATAAACATGGCTGTACTTCGCGCAACGCTCTATCAGATATTTCTGCTCATTACCGTTATTCCTTATGCCATCCTAAGTATTTTGTGTGCGCCGCTGCCTTTGCATTGGCGCTACAGAATCACCACCGGCTGGCCTCGCCTGGGCATTTGGGGCGCAAAGGTAATACTGGGCATACGCTGGGAAGTCAAAGGGGCCGAAAACCTGCCCGATGGCCCGGCCATCATGCTGTCAAAACACCAGTCCGCCTGGGAAACAATGTTCATCATTGCCCATATGCCGCGCGATATGTGCTTTGTGTACAAGCGGGAACTGCACCGTATTCCTTTCTTCGGATGGGGCCTGGCGTTGCTGCGCATGATCCCTATAGACCGAGCCAAGGGGCGCGACGCCTTCGAGCAAGTCGTGAATATCGGCCAGCAACGCATCAATGAAGGACGTTGGCCTATACTGTTCCCGGAAGGCACCCGTATGCTGCCCGGCAAAACCGGACGATACAAATTGGGCGGGGCGTTACTGGCAACTCGCACCAATACGCCCATCATCCCTGTCGCCCACAATGCCGGTGAATGCTGGCCGCGCAATGCCTTTATTAAAAAGCCCGGGCTTGTCACCGTATCGATCGGCCCGCTTATTGAAACGGCAGGCCTGGATGCTGATACCGTCAACAAAAAGGTACAGGAGTGGATCGAGTCCGAAATGAGGGTATTGAATCCAGAGCGATATGGGCTTGACTAAGCAACTTCCCCTATTTTCCGATACGCTGGCCTCGACCTCCGCGCCACAACCTGCGCCGCAGCCTACGCTCCAACCCAAGGCAGGCCACGAAGCCATTGCCACGACCTGCCCGCCAGCCCTACCGCTTAACGCCCGCTGGCGCGAAGTACAAGCTCCTCAACAAACCATAGGCTATGTACTGCAGCGCTCGCGGCGCAAAAGCATAGGCCTGACCATCAACGACGACGGGCTGCAGGTCACGGCGCCCAACTGGGTCACTCTTGGTCAGATAGACGCGGCCGTCATCGAAAAAGCGCCATGGATACTCGGTAAACTGCATATCAGGCAGGCTCGCCAGCAGCATCTGGCCACTGCCGACACCCTGTGGCAAAACGGCGGAACCATCCCTTACCTGGGTAAACGCATCGTCCTGGACTTGGGCGGCATGCAGAAATCGCCCGTTTTCCAGGGTTCCCCCTTCGCCCCCGACAATGGCGATATTCTTAGCCTGGCGCTACCCGCCGACGCCGATCGCAACCGCGTGCGCGACAGCGTTCATTCCTGGCTGCAGCAGCAGGCCTTGGCCTGGTTCGGAGAACGCCTGCAGCATTTCCTTGATGCCAGCCAACTAAAAATTCGCCGCTGGCGGCTATCTTCAGCGGCGACACGATGGGGGTCATGTAGCAGCGATGGGAACATCATGCTGAACTGGCGCCTGATACACTTCGAACATCACATTATTGATTACGTCATCGCCCACGAAATCGCCCATTTGCGTGAAATGAATCACAGCAAGGATTTCTGGCGCGAAGTCGGGCGAATACTGCCCGGCTTCGAGCGTTCACGCAACGCACTCAAGCAGCACGACCCAAGTTCGTTGCCGCTTATCTAAGCCTCTTATCCCGAATAACCGTCAAGGAGAATTTGATGCGTTTACTACATACTATGCTGCGTGTCGGCAATCTGGACCGATCGCTGATGTTCTACACCGATGTCCTGGGAATGAAACTACTGCGCCGCAAGGATTATCCGGATGGCAAATTCACCCTGGCCTTTGTGGGCTACCAAGATGAAAGCGAAGGCGCCGTCCTGGAACTGACCCACAACTGGGACACCAAGACTTATGACCTGGGCAATGCCTACGGCCATATCGCCCTGGAAGTCGAAGACGCCTATGACGCCTGCGCCCGCATCAAGCAAAAGGGCGGCAACGTGGTGCGTGAAGCCGGCCCCATGAAGCACGGCCAGACCGTGATCGCCTTTGTGGAAGACCCGGACGGCTACAAGATCGAACTGATTCAGCGTAAAGAACGGGCCGACTAAGCCTTTTTCCGGTCAAATTCGCCTGGCGCAAAATCATCGACCTCGATGACGGCGGCCACTGCCTTTTCGGCCGCCTCCAGCGAATTGGCTTGTGCATCAGTGATGGCGCCGCTGGCATGAGCCAGCCGCCAGTTCTGCAAACCCGCATGCTTGATGCGGTCAAGCAAAGGCTGAACTTCGACCACCAGCTCAAAAGCACGTTCCAGTTGTTCGACACTGGGGCTGTCATGGCCCTCCCACACGGCGCCAACCAAGCGGTCGCGGGTATCGGAAGGTTCCAACAAGATGTTGGCGCAAAGCGCCGTGGCTTTATCCGACGGCGGTGTCGCCCGCATGCCTGGCGGCAACACCAAGGCACGCAAGACCCATCCGGCACTGCGCATGGGCAGGTTAAGCAAGACATCGTCCAGGCGCTTTTCAATGGTGGCAAACCCCTGTTGGGCACACCACGCGACCAGCGGCAGATCGGATTCGTGCTGGCCCTCGTCCTGCCAGCGCTTGAGCACGGCAGACAGTAAATACAACTCAGCCAGCACATCACCCAGCCGGGCAGACAGCATTTCCTTGCGCTTGAGCGACCCGCCCAAGGTCAACAAGGCAACTTCGGAAACCAAGGCAAACGCGGCCGCGTAACGACTCAGGCCGCGATAATACGGCGCAGCAGCCTTGGTGCCTTTAGGCGCCGCGGCAAAACGGCCTGCCGTCCACGCCGTGCCGCAGGCCCGAAGCGCGTTCTTGACGCTATGCGCCAGATGCTTCCAGATAACGGCGTCGAAGGCATCTTCACCAGCCAATTGATCGCTATTGCCCAGCGCCACCACTTCTTTCATCAAATAGGGATGGGCGCGGATGGCGCCCTGGCCGAACACAATAAGGCTGCGCGTGAGGATATTGGCCCCTTCCACCGTAATGGCCACGGGCAAGGCTCGGTACAAATTGCCCAGATAGTTGCTGGGCCCGTCAATAATCGCCTTGCCAGCGTGAATATCCATGGCATCGTTGACCGATTGCCGCATGCGTTCAGTGGCATGCAGCTTCATAATGGCCGACACTACAGAAGGCTTGTATCCCAGTTGCAGGCCGGCGCAAGTAAATCGGCGCGCGGCCTCAACCAGATAAGCATTGCCCGCCAGCCGCCCTAGCTTTTCCTGTACCCCCTCGAACTTACCCACGGGTATGCCGAACTGCGTGCGTCCACGGGCATAAGCCCCCGCAGTGTGGGCGGTAAAGGTGCAGGCGGCCGCCGATATGGACGGCAAGGAAATACCGCGGCCTGCGGCCAGGGCGCTCATCAACATCGGCCAGCCTTGCCCTGCCTGCTCGACACCGCCTATCAAGGCGTCGATAGGAACGAATACATCTTTGCCTTCAGTTGGGCCATTCTGGAAAGCCTGCATCGCCGGCAGATGGCGGCGCCCAGTGACGACGCCCGGCAAGTTGGTTGGCACCAGGGCGACGGAAATACCCAATTCGGGCTTGTCGCCAATAAGGCCGTCTGGGTCGGACAGCTTGAATGCCAGGCCCAGCACCGTAGCAACCGGGCTAAGCGTAATGTAGCGCTTACGCCAGTTAAGCAGTATGCCCAATGTCTCGACGCCATCGACATCGCGCCGGCACACCACGCCGGTATCTGTCATGGACGCCGCGTCGGAACCGGCCTCAGGGCTGGTCAGGCCGAAACACGGGACTTCTTCGCCGCGCGCCAGGCGCGGCAGCCAGTATTGGCGTTGTTCTTGCGTGCCAAACTGCATAAGCAATTCGCCAGGCCCCAACGAATTCGGAACCATGACGGTAACGGCGGCG
>DATJCP010000483.1:0-2146 GCA_035514715.1 Candidimonas sp. | reverse complement strand
GTGTGTCTTCCTTCATGGCGTAGCTTTTACGCGTGTTCTGCAGCTCAGGCGCTGAGCCATACAGCTTCTGATAGTAATCGGCTGTATTGGCAATGGCCTGGGCGCGACGCTCAGACACGGTTACCACGTGTGTTTCAGGATTCAGCGTATTGGTCCGATATTCCGTCTTCAGCTGATCTTTCAATACAGCTTGCTGGGCTGTATCCAGCTTGGCAAATGGAACGCCCGCGGTTTCCTGGGCGGCCACTTCCAGCCAAGCCAGCAATTCGCGGTGCAGCCAGTCTGCGCTCCAGTCAGGAGCCTGGTAGGCGCCATGCCCCCAAATGGACCCGACTTGCATCCCGCCTGTACTTTGCCATGCGGTTTGACCATCAAGAATCTGATCTTTAGTCATCAACACCTTGTTGGAAGGGGTAATGACCTGCGTAGGTATCGGCGGAACTTGCCGATAGATTTCAACGCCGCTCCAACCTAGCGCCGCGAAAGTGACCGCAAGAACGGCCAGTAATAACCACCATAACTTCTTATACTCACCCATGATGAGCTCCTTCTGCTGCGTTTGAGGCATTTAAAAACAACACATTGTTTTCAAGATGAATGTGCTGCATCAAGTCTTCTTTGAAAGCGTTAAGCCCGCCGTACAAGGCTCGCCAGGTATTGCAGGCGTTGACGGGCGTAGTAATGTTGTTGGTCAGGCCCAAGATGTGGCCCAGCGCATTGCCGTGCTGCTCGTGCTCGAAGCGCATTACCGAAATAGGCGCGCGAGCCGCGGCATTCATGCCACGTACCAGCATGGGGAAAAGCACCTGCTCTTCTTTCATCATGTGGCTTTCGAGCTCTTGCTGCAGGCCTTCCAGCGCCTCGGCCAAGCCGCTTGGACAGCCTGGCCTGCCCGCATGCACGTGCTCGACCCGGCGCGACAAACGGATAAGTTCCGGCAACTGCACTCGATGACGCTCGTGGAAACGCCCAACGATGTGCGCAACCAGCTCTTCCGACGACGCGTCCCGCCAATCGACCCCGGCCGTGACGTCGGTGGTGAGCCCATGCAAGGCGGTCAATAGCGCCTGTAGATCCAGGCCCTGATGTTCTGCCGCTTCGGCCAGCGTTTTATTGCCGTTGCAGCAGAAATCCACCTGAAAATCATGGAAAACTCGGGTAGCGCCAGGAATCGCGCTGGCGAGAGTGCCCAGCATTTGATCCGGCAAGTTCTTGTTCATACTGCTTCATCCTTCTATTGGTTTTAATCCCACTTCTCTACAAGCAATAGTTGTGCCAACTTTTATTTCCTTATTTTTCATGGATCGCCAGACAGCAGGGTAAATAAAACCCTAAAAAACAGGGTGGTATTTACCCTTAGAAGGTATAATTAACCGCATGGATCAACTCATTCTGGCCGATCTGGTCACCGACCTGCCTAATGCCGTAAGGCTGCAACGCGCTGTGCATACCTTGCGCGAACATTTCTGCTGCGATGCCGTAGGCCTCTTAAGCCTGGACACCGACAGCCTTCGGCTGGTGGCGGCATCCGGGCTAGCGCACGACGCACTGGGCCGCCGTTTCGCCGTGGCCCATCACCCTCGTTTCGCCACCATTCTGTCGCGCCGCGAACCGACCTGGTTCGAACCCGACAGCCTATTGCCCGATCCCTACGACGGTTTGCTGGATGACCGCAAGGGGTCACCTTTGCCCGTACACGATTGCCTGGGCATGAGTCTATATATAGAGGGGCGTTTATGGGGCGCGATCACACTGGATGCCCTTAAGACCGGCACATTCGACACCGCCGCGCAAGCCGAACTGCAACGCTACGGCATGATGCTAGCCGCCGCCATACGAATTACCGCACTCGAAAAAGAAAACCGCAATCTGCGGCAATTGGGCAGCAGCGTTAGCGATTCGATGCAAATCATCGATGAAAACGAAATACTCGGCACAAGCACAGCCATTTCAGAATTGCTGCACGAGCTGGACATCGTGGCCGACTCATCTACCTGTGCTGCTGCTAGGGGAAACGGGAGTAGGCAAAGAACTGTTGGCCCGGCGGGTGCACCGCCATTCCCGGCGCAGCGCCAAACCCATGATCCATGTGAACTGCGCCGCCCTACCCGAGTCGCTGGCGGAAAGCGAATTGTTCGGACACGTC
>DATJCP010000482.1:0-5610 GCA_035514715.1 Candidimonas sp. | reverse complement strand
GTATTTTGTTTTTGGACGAGCTTCCTGAATTTAACCGCCGAGTGCTGGAGTCCTTGCGCGAGCCTTTGGAAACAGGTTGTATATCAATTGCCCGTGCCTCAAGAACATTAACTTTCCCTGCCGCCTTCCAATTGGTTGCAGCCATGAATCCATGCCCTTGCGGTTGGCTGGGCCATGCCAAAATGCTGTGCACTTGCGGGGCTGAGCAGATTCAAAAGTATCGCAGCAAGCTTTCTGGGCCGTTGTTGGATAGGGTGGATTTGCAAATTGCGCTGCCTGCGGCAGATGCCGATTGGATGGATGCACCGCCCGGCGAGGCGTCTGAGCCGGTACGTGCCAGGGTCGTCCGTTGCCGTTTGCGCCAGGCGCATCGCCAAAATGGATTGAATTCCAGCCTGGATGTTAGCGAAATTGAAGCGTACTGCGTTTTACAGCCATCGGCCAAAAGCTTGATTCAGCAAGGGATGGCGCGCTGGAGCTGGTCGGCGCGCGTCGTGCACCGCATTCTGCGCGTGGCGCGCACACTGGCTGATCTTGCCGAAGAAGATCTCATCGATAGCGTACATGTTGCGGAAGCCATACAATACCGGCAGCCGTGGGGCAGTTAGCCCATGGAATTAGACAAGTGCCTTGAAATAATCGTATAATCAAGGGCTTTTCTGGCTCTAGGCTAATTTAGTCAACGACTAGGAAAGCACCTTGTTTAGGGCAATTGTTGGCCTTAAATACCCCTAATAAGTGATAGTTGGGTCATGCAAGCATTGCCAGTTTGATTTGGCAGTCACCTACTTTCATAAACAACAGAGTTACATCATGCCTAAGATGAAAACCAAGAAAGGCGCCGCAAAGCGCTTTAAGGTTCGTGGTAGCGGGTCGATCAAGCGGGGCCAGGCGTTCAAGCGTCACATCCTCACAAAGAAAACAACCAAGAGCAAGCGTCAGTTGCGCGGCTCAACCGCGGTGCACAAGTCTGATGTCGCCTCGGTCAAGGCAATGTTGCCTTTCGCTTGATTAACGGAGATCTCATACCATGCCACGCGTAAAACGCGGCGTAACTGCCCGTGCTCGTCACAAAAAAGTTATTAAAGCAGCTAAAGGTTATCGCGGTCGCCGCGGTAATGTATTCCGGATCGCCAAACAGGCGGTAATGAAAGCTGGGCAATATGCCTATCGTGACCGTCGCAATAAAAAGCGCACGTTCCGTGCTCTCTGGATCACCCGTATCAACGCGGCTTGCCGTGAATTGGGTGTATCGTACAGCGTGTTTATCGCTGGCACGAAGAAAGCCTCGATTGAACTGGATCGTAAAGTACTGGCCGATATGGCTGTTAACGATAAAGCCGGCTTTGCGGCCGTAGTTGCACAAGCACAAGCTGCTTTGGCTGCTTAATCGATTTCGATTCTGTATTGCTGCAAACGGGGCTCAAGTGGGCTCCGTTTGTATTTGGAAAAGCGACAATATGACTCCTCCGGTTGATGACCTGATTGTTCAGGCCCAAGAACAATTCGCCCAAGTTGCCGACGCCGCAGCGCTCGAAAACGCCAAAGCCAAGTTTTTAGGTAAGCAAGGCGCGCTGACAGCCATGATGAAAGGGCTGGCCCAGCTTGATCCCGAGCAGAAAAAAGCGGAAGGCGCACGCATCAATCAGTTGAAGCAGCATATTGAAGGCTTGCTTAGTGCTCGTCGCGCTGAATTGGCGCAGGCAGAACTAGATAAACGCTTGGCATCGGAAACGATCGATGTCAGCCTTCCCGGGCGGGGCAGGGGAGCCGGCGGCATCCATCCTGTTATCCAGACCTGGCAGCGCGTTGAAGCGATTTTTCGCTCGATTGGTTTCGATGTGGCCGACGGCCCCGAAATCGAAAACGACTGGACCAACTTTACCGCCCTGAATAATCCCGAAAACCATCCTGCGCGTTCCATGCAGGATACGTTTTACGTTGATATGAAAGACGAGCAAGGCTTGCCTTTGCTGTTGCGTACTCATACCAGTCCCATGCAGGTGCGCTATGCGCGCATGAACAAGCCACCCATCAAGGTGATTGCTCCTGGACGCACGTACCGGGTCGATAGCGATGCCACGCACTCCCCGATGTTTCATCAGGTCGAGGGCTTGTGGATCGCCGAAGACATTTCTTTTGCCGACCTCAAGGGCGTGTACACCAACTTCTTGCGGGCGTTCTTTGAAACCGACGATTTGTCGGTGCGTTTCCGTCCTTCATTCTTTCCCTTCACCGAACCTTCGGCTGAAATCGACATGATGTTCACCTCGGGCCCCAATCAGGGCAAGTGGCTGGAAATCTCCGGTTCGGGCCAGGTGCATCCGCAAGTGGTGCGCAATTTCGGGCTTGATCCAGAACGCTATATTGGTTTCGCATTCGGTTCCGGCCTTGAGCGCCTGACCATGCTGCGTTACGGCGTCAACGATTTACGCCAGTTCTTTGAAGGCGACCTGCGCTTTTTGCGTCAGTTCAACCGTTAATTCCAACGAGTACCTTATGCAATTTCCTGAGTCTTGGCTGCGTGCTTTTGTCAATCCCGACCTCGATACCGATGCTTTGTCGCATCAGTTGACGATGGCGGGCCTGGAGGTCGAGGAAACGACACCGGCAGCGCCACCGTTCAGCGGCATTGTCGTCGCGCACATCGTTGAAATCGCGCCGCATCCCAATGCCGACAAGCTGCGGGTCTGCCAAGTTGATGATGGCTCCGGCACGCTCTTGCAAATTGTTTGTGGCGCGCCCAATGCAGCAGCCGGCATCAAGATCCCGTTGGCGCGTGTTGGTGCGGAATTGCCCGGCGGCATGAAAATAGGCACCGCCAAGATGCGCGGTGTTGAATCGGCCGGCATGTTGTGCTCTGCCCGCGAACTGGGCTTGTCTCAAGACCACGATGGTTTGCTGGTGTTGGATGCCGATGCGCCTATCGGCCAGTCGCTGCGCGACGTGCTCGATCTGGACGATACCCTGTTCACGCTCAAGCTTACGCCTAACCGTGCCGACTGCTTGTCTATTTTGGGTGTTGCGCGCGAGGTTGCCGCGTTGACGGGTGCCGCGCTGACGCTGCCCACGTTTGAGCCAGTTGCCGTTACGCTGGATGACCGTCTTGCCGTCAAGGTTGAGGCGCCCGATCTTTGTGGCCGCTTCGCCGGTCGCGTCATACGCGGCGTTAACGCCAAAGCGCAAACGCCCGCATGGATGAAGACGCGTCTAGAGCGCGCTGGTCAGCGTTCCATCTCCGCTTTGGTCGATATTTCCAACTACGTCATGCTGGAACTGGGCCGTCCGACTCATGTATTTGATCTTCAACGCATACAGGGCGATTTGACGGTACGCTGGGGGAAACCTGGCGAAACACTGGAATTGCTTAACGGCCAAACCATTAAGCTGGATACGGATGTTGGCGTTATTGCGGCCGGCGACGTTGTCGAAAGCCTGGCCGGCATCATGGGTGGCGAAGCCACGTCGGTTACGCTGGATACCACCGACATTTACCTGGAAGGGGCGTTCTGGTGGGCCGAGGCCATCATGGGCCGCCCGCGCCGCTACAAGTTCGGTTCGGAAGCCAGCCATCGCTTCGAGCGTGGCGTCGATTTTGCATCGATTCCCGAGCACCTGGAATTCATGACACGTTTGCTGATCGATATCTGCGGCGGCCAAGTAGGCCCGCTGGATGATCAGATTATCAACCTGCCTGCGCGCGAGCCGGTAACCATGCGCCTGGATCGCTGCCATCGCGTCTTGGGCGTGCCTGTGTCGCAACAGGAAGTCGAGCAAATATTTACCCGCTTGGGGCTACCGTTCCAAGTGAAAGATGGCGCATTTGTCGTAACGCCGCCGTCATACCGTTTCGACTTGTTCATCGAAGAAGACTTGATCGAAGAAGTCGCGCGTATTTACGGTTTTGAGCGCATTTCTGACCTGCCACCTGTGGCTCGGGCCGAAATGCTGACGACCCCTGAAGTTCTTCGCGGGCCGCATGCTTTGCGTGCCAGCATGGCCAGCCTGGACTACCAGGAGGTGATTAATTTCGCGTTCGTCGAAGAGGCATGGGAGCGTGATTACGCCGGTAATACCGATCCTATCCGGTTGTTGAACCCTATTGCCAGCCAGTTGGCTGTCATGCGTTCCAGCTTGATCGGCGGGCTGCTGGCCAATATTGTCCACAACGCCAATCGCAAGCAAAGCCGGGCTCGGGTTTTTGAGCTGGGCCGTGTATTCATGCGCGATGCCAATACGCCAGATGGCGAGCTGACCGTTGCCGGCGTTCGCCAGCCGCAGTACTTGTCCGGCGCTGCGTGGGGGCCTGCAGCAGACGAGCAGTGGGGCCTGCCTACCCGCCAAGTGGACTTCTACGATATCAAGAAAGATCTGGAAACCTTGCTGGGTACCCAGGCGGCCAAGCTGCGTTGCGTGCCAGCCAGCTATCCCGCTTTGCACCCCGGCCGTTCGGCTCGACTTGAACTTGACGGGAAGGCCGTGGGCTGGATAGGCGAGATCCACCCAAAATGGGCCCAGGAAAGCGATTTGGCGTATGCGCCTGTCGTATTCGAGATTGATGTGGCTGCCATTTCAATTATCGATATGCCCGCGCCCGCAGAGCTGTCGCGCCAGCCGGTTGTCATACGCGACTTGGCAGTTTGGGCCGATGCCGATGCATCGTATCAGGATTTGTTGGATACGCTTACTCAAACCATTGCATCTAATGCTACTCTTGATATAGTGAAGGATATCAAGCTGTTCGATATCTGGCGCGACAAGTCGGCGCAAACATCGGAAAAGAGCATGGCATTCCGTTTTTGGCTCCAGGGCCGGGAATCCTCCCTTGACGATGGCACAGTAGAACAATGCATCAGTTGCCTGTTGCAGGCACTTGTTAGCAAGCACGGCGTGCGTCAGCGCGCCTAAGGAGTGACATACATAATGAATACGGACCGTACCCTGACTAAAGCCGAGCTCGCTGAGCTGTTGTTCGACCGCGTTGGCCTGAACAAGCGCGAAGCCAAGGATATCGTCGATACCTTTTTCGAAGAAATCCGTGAATCGCTTGCGCGCGGCACAGAGGTTAAACTGTCCGGATTCGGCAATTTCCAGGTACGCGATAAACCACCGCGCCCTGGCCGCAACCCGAAAACGGGCGAAGTGATTCCCATCGCAGCCCGCAGGGTAGTGACATTCCACGCCAGCCAGAAGCTTAAAGGCGTGGTAGAGCAGGGCGGCAAGTCCGGTTCTGTTACCGAGTAAGCCGGCTTCGGCTATTTCAGGGCAACCTTCGGTTGATCTGCTTTCACGAATACGTTTTGTCTATTAATCGGCCTACAATCCGCCCATGAGCTCTAGCGAAAATCCAGTCACGTTGCCTCCGATTCCTGCCAAGCGTTATTTCACGATAGGCGAGGTCAGCGATTTATGTTGCGTCAAGCCCCATGTGTTGCGCTATTGGGAGCAGGAATTCACGCAGTTGAAGCCGGTCAAGCGCCGCGGTAATCGCCGTTACTATCAGCATCACGAAGTGTTGTTGATACGTCGTATACGCGATTTGCTTTACGAGCAAGGCTTCACCATCAGCGGCGCGCGCAATCGTCTTGGCGATATGAATGAGGTTCCTCA
>DATJCP010000481.1:0-4237 GCA_035514715.1 Candidimonas sp. | reverse complement strand
AATCACATATATGATAACTATATGTAGCATCAAGTTGATTACTGATACTTTTTCATATAAAAAAAAGCGACTTCTGCCGCAATCAATGGATTTACTTATCCACCGATCACAACAGCAGTCGCCGTTACCAAGCCTGATCTTAAATCATGCTGTCGCCGTCTTTAACGGCCGCACGCATGTCTTTCACCAGCGCAACCATCAGCACAAACAGCACAGCTGCGGAAACCACGGGCCACACCAGCACGTAACTGGAAAGCAAGAACTCTGTCATGGATATCTCCTTTAAACGTTGGCGGCGACAGCGTCGCCTTCAGGACGAAATGCAGGCTTGGCGGCGCTAGCAGTCTCTTCGATGTGAAACGACGTGACACGCTCGGCCAGCAAATCAAAATTGAAACGTTCCTTACTGCGCCAGCTCATCGCAACGCATACCAAGGCGCTCACGCCATAGGAAGTCAACGAGCTTAACAACACCATATAGTTGCGCAGAAAATCATGGGTCAGTGGGATCAATACCAGCATGGTGGCGACGCCCAGGGCAATCGCCACTTTGCGATTGAAGAAAGCAAAAACCATCAGCCCTATCACTACGCCGCCGCCAACCGAAGCACACAGTTCGAAAAAGGCCGCGACAGCACCTTCAATCGGAATCAGCTCAAAGCGCACTATCGTAAACAGGGCCACGGCACTGAGCACGGAAGTCGTAAACGCCTTATTGGTGATGCGATCCCAGTAAAAGCTGACGATAACGGGGAATACGATTGCGCCCCACAATGCGCCCACAAAAATAAGCATGACCAGAATATCCAAACGCAGGCTGGCCAAAATGACACCCAGCATGGTCGCCACTACCATCGTCGCGCGCCCCCACCACAACATGCGCTTGGGATCAGGCTTGCCGCGAGCCAGGTTCTTGCCGTAGATATCCGTCATCATGATGGCCGACAACGCAGACAGGTCGGAATCCGCCGTCGATGACAAGGAACCGATCACCAGAATGAAGAACAAGGCAATGCCGGCAGGCGGCAAATAAGCTGACGCCATTTGCGGAATGATATTGTTCATGTCGCCGTCGACAGGCTGCAGGCCAACGAATAGCGCCAGCAAACCCAGCATGCCCAAGCCGATTACGACGGCGCCATAGCCTATCGTTGCTGTCAGGAAGGTTGACTTGATGAGGTCTTCGCGTACGGCAAACAAGCGCTGCGCAATGGTCTGGTTGCCAATCGCATAGGCCAGCACCGCTACAAAATAAGGCGCCCCCTGCTCAAGAATGGCTTGAGTCGAGAAAAAATCCAGTTGCTGTTCGCTCAGATTGGACATGTTGGCAATCAACATATCCGTACCGCCAGCATTAAAGAAGATCATCGGAATAATCACGACCGCCGACAGGATCATGGCGATCAATTGAGCAAAGTCTGTCATGACCGATGCGCGGAACCCCGACCACAAGGTGTAGGACAGCACACCCAGTCCGGCGATCAACACACCCTGGATAAAATTCAGCGGGCTTAGTATCGACACCAGTGCGCCGGCGGCGGTGAAGTTCACCATCAGGCTGATGCAGCTGCCGACCAGGTTGGAACCGGCCATGATCAACTGGCTGGATGTGCCGTGGCGCGCCTGTATGACTTCGGCCAAGGTATGCGCTTTAGGCGCAAGCTTGCGAAAACGCTTGCCGAAGGGGTAGATGAACAGAATCATCAATGCGCCCCATAGGCCGTAATGAATAGGGCCCGACAAACCATAGCGGTATCCCGATGTCGCGCTTGCGTAAAACGAAGCTGCCCAGATCCAGGTGGCGATCATACTGGCAGCAGATAGGCCGAAGCCCACGGCATTATTTGAAACCATATAGCCATCCACGTTTTCTTTCTTTTGGCCTATCAATAAAGAAAGCAGGAATGTTGCGCCGTAAAACCCGAAAAGCAACATTAGCGTCGTGGATGTCGACAGTTGAAAAAAAGCAGCCTCTTGCATGCGTAGAAAATCCTTATGTGCGTCTAATCTTTCTGTTTCTTGAAATAGAGTGATCAATGAACTTGCCGTTTGCATCGAAAGACAATGGGCGGCATAAACCCCATAGCCTGATCAGGCGAACGCATCCTTGTAGGAAGTCGACGCGCACGATCAAGCCGGCATGAGCCAGAAAATTTTATTCAGACCTGGCTAAATAAAAGAAACACGAATTAGGTGCCTCTTTGCAGCACAAGCAGCCATAGCATGACTACTGCCAGAGAACCTGACAGGGCATTGCCATGATTGACAAGGTGCATAGTTGGCCAAACAGCGACCAATATGATGGTTCCGCAGCCTAATTGGCTGGGTATATTGTTTCGGCGAAACGCCGGGCTACTGCGTAGCAGCCTGATGAAGAAAACGACGGCCTTGCAAAACGATTAAGCAAGGACAAGCTATCAAGTTTACTGCTTTCAGGGCGTTACGTCTATACGCCGCCCGCTGCCGCCATGCAGCGGCGACCATGTAGGTGGCTGACAAAGCATCAAAAACGTATCATGCCAGTACATCGAACATCTTTATAAAAGGTGCTTGCCATGAACGACTCTTTCATTATTTCGACCTTATTCCAAGCGATGCGGCCCCCCGGCGTCGGCAGCGCAAACGACGTACCTGGCCCGCACCTGCCCCACCTGCAAGGCAAGGGCAGCCTGCCCAGCGCCTTTCCCGTCACCGCTTTTGCGACGGCTGCAATCAGTCGCGCTGCGCAGTCGCTGGCCGACTATATTGACGCCAGATTCGGCCAGTGCCCTGCCGTCACCGTCGATAGACGCCTGGCATCGTTCTGGTTTGGCACCAGCCTAAGGCCTCAGGGCTGGCAAACCCCCGCCGTCAGGGAACCGGTCACGGGCGACTACCAAACCCGCGACGGCTGGATACGCCTGCACACCAACGCACCACATCATCAGGCGGCAGCCTTATCTGTGTTGGGGATAGACGCCGATCACGACAAGGTCGCTAAGGCCATCGCCAATTGGCAAGCCGCCGACCTTGAAAATGCGATTGTGCTAGCTGGCGGATGCGCAGCCCAAATGCAGTCGCAACAAGCGTGGGCCGAACACCCGCAAGGAAAAGCGATCAAGGCTGAACCTCTGTTCCACATGGAAGCGGGCAGCACAGGGGCAACTGACATCGTGCGGGTGACAGCTCTTCGCCCCTTGGCCGGCATCAAGGTACTTGATCTGACGCGCGTACTGGCAGGCCCTGTAGCAACCCGGTTCCTGGCGGCTTACGGTGCACAGGTATTACGGATAGACCCACCCTTCTGGACAGAGCCCGGCATGGTGCCAGAAGTCACCCTGGGCAAGCGATGCGCCATGCTGGATTTTCGGGATGCGCAACAACTGGAACAGGCAAGAATGCTGCTTGCCCAGGCCGATGTCATCGTGCACGGCTACCGCGCCGATGTGCTGGAGCGCCTCGGTTTGGGAGCACAAACGCGGCAAACCATACGCCCTGGCCTCGTCGATGTTTGCCTTGACGCCTACGGATGGACAGGGCCCTGGCATACCCGGCGCGGATTCGATAGCCTGGTGCAAATGAGCAATGGCATCGCCCACACCGGCATGCAGCACTTCGGTACCGACAAACCTACGCCACTGCCCGTGCAGGCATTGGACCAGGCTAGCGGCTACCTGATGGCAGCAGCCGTCTTGCAAGGCCTGACGCAGCGCCTGCACAACGCAACGGGTTCGATATACCGCGTTTCCTTGGCGCGCACCGCCGAGTTGCTGATGACGCAAGGGCCACAGGCGTCCAACGCCTCGAACTCGCTGGACACGCAGGCAGAACTTGAACCCGAAACGCCAGACGATTATGCGGCAGATACGGAACTCACCGACTGGGGGCCGGCACAGCGGCTTAAGCAGCCCTGCCAAGTGGAAGGCATACCCATGAAGTGGGACTACCCCGCCAGTGCGCTGCGCAGCAGTCTGCCGCAATGGGAAACGCCAAGGCACTAGTGTATTTTTGACCGAGGTGTTCTCGGCAGTTTTTCGTTCTTAAGAAAGGCGGGTGTGTCGGGGACTGTTTCGGCTTCGCGCGCTACGCCCCTGGCGTTGCCAGGGGTGCCCGTTTCGGTCAACCCCATCGAGGCGCCAGCACAGCCCCCGACACACCCGCCTTTTTGCATAAACGAAGCTTGGACGAGCCCATTTACCACCGCAGACTCAGGCCGTAAGGCCGGCACTTTCCTGTTGTGCAGTTGTCCGTGCCGGAC
>DATJCP010000480.1:0-4189 GCA_035514715.1 Candidimonas sp. | reverse complement strand
GCCCGAAGCACGCGGTCGCTGATCTCGGTCATTTCGAGGTCAGTCGATACCGGAGCAGTAATGCGTTTGAGTTCGCCCGCGCTTTCGAGTTGCGCGATAAAGTCTCTTAGGTCACGATATTTCACAGATTTAGCTGATCCGGTTACATTAGTACGACAGGCTAAGGTTAACATCGCCGCCTGTTGTCTTAGTATAAAGGGGTCCAATGCCTGTTATCGGTTCCGATAGTTTGGTAAGTCGTTCAGCGCGCGGCGCAATGTATCAGTTAAGCGAGCTTCTTCATGTATGCGCCGTTTACCTGGGTATCGCCGTGCTTGTCACCGTGGCGCTTAGCGTTACAGTGCCGTCTTTGCGTGAGCAAGCCAAGCAAGTACATGCGGCGCTGGTGTTGGTCCTGCGTCCCGATGGGCTAAAGGATGATGTGTTTGCCACGCTTAATTCGGCAGAGGCCCCGACCGATGTTTCGGCGGCGTCCCAACTGAATTTCAGCAAGGCATTAATTGCTTCGGTAGCCGGGCAACCGATTGCTGGCGTTACGGCGGCCCAGGAGCAGGCCTTGCGCAGCTATATTGCCCGGAAATACAAAATCGCCCATAGCGTTGCGGGCGCATTGATCAATACGGCATTTTTGGTCGGTAAAGAAACCAAACTGGATCCCCAGTTATTGCTGGCGGTGATTGCCATTGAGTCGCGCTATAACCCGTATGCGGAAAGCCATGTCGGCGCCCAAGGCTTGATGCAGGTAATGACCAGGGTTCACAAGGAAAAATTCGAAGGTTTCAACGAGGGCCTGATAGCCGCGCTGAACCCTATTGCCAATATGCGGGTAGGGTCGTTGATTTTGCGTGACTGCATAAAGCGGCGGGGCTCGGTAGAAGGGGGCCTGGCCTGTTATGTGGGGGCTACCGGGCCTACCGATGGCGGCTATGGCGCCAAGGTGCTGGCCGAAAGACGGCGCATTGCGCTGGCTTCCGGCATTCCTATCGGGCGCTAGACGCGCGCGAGCGCTGTCAGGCCAGGAAACGCTCCATGCGTTCCACGGCTTCTTGCAGGCGATCCAGCCCTGTGGCATACGAGAACCGCAAGCTGTGGGCGGCATGCGCCGGCCCAAAATCGCGGCCTGGTACGGCGGCTACGCCGGCCTCATACAGCAGCCGATGCGAAAAATCGTCACTGTCCTGGCTGTGCTGGCGGATGTCGGCATAAATATAAAACGCACCGTCGGGTACGGCCGGGACGTGCAGCCCCAGGCGTTCCAGTTCAGGCAACAGGTAATCGCGGCGTTGCTTGAACGATAGGCGCCGGTTTTCATAAATGCGCATGACTTCCGGTTCAAAGCAGGTAATGGCGGCGTGCTGCGCAAGTGTAGGGGCGCAGATAGCCAGGCTGGCTGCGAGTTTTTCTATGGCGGGCACCATGTGCGGCGGTGCAATCAGCCACCCCAGGCGCCAGCCCGTCATGTGGAAGTATTTCGAGAAGCTGTTGATGATGACGATGTTGTCGTCCAGCGTCAGGGCGCTTTGCGGTGCATCGCCGTAATACAGTCCGAGGTAGATCTCATCCATGATGATGAAGCCATCGCGCTGTTTGACTTCTGCTATGAGGGCTTTCAGGTCTTCCCTGGCTATTGTGGTGCCAGTGGGATTGCTGGGCGATGCGATCAGTACGCCGCGTGTTGTCGGGCCCCAGTGTTCGCGTATGGTGGCTGCGTCCAATTGGAAGCGTTGCTCTGCGGAGCACGGAATCAGCCTAGGTATGCCCCCTGCGCCTATGATGAAGTTCTGATTGGCCGGATAGGATGGGTCGGGCATCAGGACTTCGTCGCCTGGATTGATCAAGGCCATGGCCGCCAGCAATAAGGCGCCCGAGGCGCCGGCGGTTACGATGACCCGGTTCGGGTCGACGGGCGCGCCAAAATGTTGTTCGTAGTAGTGGGCGATGGCGTCGCGCAATGGGGCTATGCCGGCTGGCGATGTGTACCCGCTCAGGCCGGCCTGCGAGGCCCGGTTCAGGGTTTCGATAACCTGCGGTGGAGCCGTAAAATCAGGCTCGCCTATTCCCAGGCTGATAATATCGCGGCCCTGCGCATTCAGCGCGACGGCCTGTTTGAAGAGTTCCACAGCGTAGAATGGCATTACTTTTTCAGTACGCTCGGCAAGGCGGGGCATAAGGCGAAGTCTCAGGCAAAAGACAAGATTGTAGCGCTGGCAACGCGGCCCGGCCGTTTTTCAGGATAGCTCAAAGGAAGTAGAAAATGGAGTCTCGTTCTCGCCGGTCTTTTCTTACGGGTAGGCGCTTATCAAAAAACCCCTGGGAAGCTTTTTGTCAGCGTCTGCGCAACGCTGTGGCGGGTACGTTTTTTGAGTTTGAAATGCACGAGGGTATAGGCAGCGCGCGCCTGATACCCAAACAGGGCAGCGACATCCATCACGCCAGAACCCTGTGCGCAGAGTACGGGGTGGTGCTGGCGTTGGACGGCGTGCCGCATGCCGCGCGCCTGAACGATCATCCGGTGTTGTGGGTCGAGCCTGGGCGCGATATGGCAGGCTGCCAGCGCCTGGAACCAGGTAGCAGTAAATGGTTCGTACAGCCGGGTTGTTTGCTGGGCGAGCTTGAGGCCGCGGGCTTTCAGCAGTTTGCTGATTTGCCTTGCCATATTACGGTTGCCGCCTGGCTGGCCGATCGCACCCTATGCGATTGGGACGCGGGCGAAACCGGCAAGTCTGGTGTAGAGCATGCCTCGGTCTTGCTGGCTGATGGCGCCAGCGTAAGCCTGGGGCTCTTTGGCGAACGCAATCAAAAACCGTTAAAGGGATTGCGGCTGCAGCAATTGGTTCCCCAGCTGTTCCAGATGACTGTGCACCCCGATGCGCAGGCTTGCCGCCAGGCTGCGCGCTGGCCTGCCCGCTATCGTCTTGATGCGTTATTGCCTTCGGCTGGGCAAAGCGTAAACCTGGCACATCTGCTGTTAGGGCATGGCGGTGACCTTGGCTGGGTGGAATGGATAGTGCTGGATCAGGACAGTGCTCAGCCCCAGACCGAAGCCCCTTACGAGCAGCGCTACGCTTCGCACAAGATTGCGCAGACCGAGCTTGGCACGCGCGCAGCCGATTTGGATGCGCGCGTCAAGACGCTTTTTGATCCCGCCGACGTGTTTCCGTACCCGGGCCAGGATGTCTAAGCGCAAACAGATGTGAAATTTATATGATGCCTAGTCGTGTTCTAACTGCTACCTTAGAGATAGAATGAGTGTCTCTCACACTCGAATATTAAAGTCATCATGGAAGAAAATTTTCGCAAAGCCGCTCTGGAATACCATGAGCACGGACGCCCTGGAAAAATTTCGGTTACGCCAACCAAACAGCTGTCGAACCAGCGTGATTTGGCCTTGGCATATTCCCCTGGCGTTGCAGCTGCTTGCGAAGAAATCGTTTCCGATCCGGTCAATGCATTTCGTTATACGGCGCGCGGCAATCTGGTAGGCGTCATTACCAATGGCACGGCAGTGCTGGGCCTGGGCAATATCGGCGCTTTGGCGTCCAAGCCTGTCATGGAGGGCAAGGCGGTATTGTTCAAGAAGTTCGCCGGCATTGATGTATTCGATATTGAAATCAACGAAACCGATCCCGATAAACTAGTCGATATCATTGCCGGCCTGGAGCCTACGTTTGGCGGCATCAACCTTGAAGACATCAAGGCGCCGGAATGCTTCACGGTTGAGCGCAAGCTGCGTGAACGCATGAATATTCCGGTCTTCCACGATGACCAGCACGGTACGGCTATTTGCGTGTCCTCCGCTTTCATTAACGGGCTGGAAGTCGTTGGTAAAGACATTAAAAAGGTCAAGGTGGTGGTTTCCGGCGCGGGCGCCGCAGCGCTGGCCTGCCTTGATCTTCTGGTCGACCTGGGCCTGCCGCTGGAAAATATCTGGGTTTCCGATATAGAAGGGGTTGTGTACAAGGGGCGCACCACGCTCATGGACCCCGACAAAGAACGTTTCATGCAAGAAACTTCGGCACCCACGTTGGGCGACATCATCGATAGCGCCGATGTATTCCTGGGGCTGTCGGCGGGCGGCGTGCTCAAGCCTGCCATGGTCGCCAAAATGGCAGACAAGCCGCTTATTCTGGCGTTGGCCAATCCCAACCCCGAAATACTTCCCGAAGATGCGCATGCGGTGCGGGACGAC
>DATJCP010000479.1:0-4780 GCA_035514715.1 Candidimonas sp. | reverse complement strand
GCGTAGCGCTTACGGTTTGCCCATAAACCGCTGCCTTTGCGGAAAATGGAATAGCCTATCGGCAGCAAAATGATGAATGCAATCGCCCAGCGCAAAAAATTCAGGGTTATGGGAGGAAGCATGTCACTGACCAAGCGCCCTACGACAGCATTGCCGGCCCACAACAGCGGCGGAATGACTAACAGCAAGGCGGTAGACGGCGTAAGTTTATGATCCATGAGGGCGCAACAAAAATAAACAAAGGCATGCATTGCAATGCATGCGCGAGGTCGTATGGTACTTTAACCGGCGAAGCAGCTGTTCAGCCGTCGATAAAAGGCTGAATCAACTCGGTCGCCAATTGAGCGTAGTCCGCATCGACCATTAAAGTCTGCGCGTTCAGGCTGTTGGTCATAGGGCCCGGATACATGGAGCTGAATGCAGCGCCTTGCATCAGGAAAGAAATGCCGTACGCCTGCATCAACGAAACAATAACTGCCGCTTCGGACTCCGATTTTGGCGAATAGATTGGTATCATATTTGTTCCCCCGCAACATAAGGCTTGCAGAGATCTTAACGTTTTTAAATTGAACGCTTCGATCCAGGCCGGAGAAATGATTTCCATGGCAGTTTTCGATATCAACCCTATAGTCAATTCCCTTAGCACGATACGGCAGGAATGGCGCAGCGCCCAGGGTCGCTCAAACGAACCGGGCGGCCGCGAATTCCCGTCGCCTCAGGCCCTGACCGCTATTCTCGACGACCTCAAAGGTGTACTGTTCCCTATGCGCCTGGGGCCTCTGGACCTGCGGCAGGAAAGCGAAAACTTCTACATCGGCCATACGCTGGATTCCGCGCTTCACGCCCTGTTGCATCAGGTACGACTCGAGCTTGAATACCAGATGCGGCACCAGCCCCACGACGACCACGACCTGGAAACCAAAGCGGTCGCCGCCGTCCAGGCCTTTGCATCCGCCCTGCCCGACATACGGCGCCTGTTGGACACCGACGTCCTGGCCGCTTATCGCGGCGACCCTGCTGCACGCAGCGTCGACGAAGTTCTGCTCTGCTATCCCGGCGTGCTGGCCATGATTCACCACAGAATCGCCCATCACTTCTATAACCACGGTCTGCCGCTGCTGGCTCGTATGTCGTCCGAACTCGCGCACTCGCAAACCGGCATAGACATCCACCCCGGCGCGCGTATCGGGGCCAGCTTTTTTATCGATCATGGCACGGGTGTCGTTATCGGAGAAACAGCAATTATCGGAGAGCGGGTGCGCATATACCAGGCCGTTACCCTCGGCGCCAAGCGCTTCCCTAGCGACGGCAATGGCAAACTGGAAAAAGGCTTGCCGCGCCATCCCATTGTTGAAGACGATGTGGTTATCTACGCCGGCGCCACCATTTTGGGTAGAGTCACCTTGGGGCAAGGCTGTACCGTTGGCGGCAATGTATGGCTGATGCACGACGTGCCCGCTGGCGGGCACGTGACTCAGGCTGACTCGCAAGGCATGCAAACCTGCGATCCGGCAGCCGAAGAATAAGCGTTTACTTCAAGATAGGCGGTACGAAAGGTACCGGCCTATCCATCCCATGGTATTCACGGTTGGGAATCATATCGATCCCGATCGCCATGCGATTAGACATATTGAAAAAGGCCACGGTATCCGCCAGGTCGAAGATATCTTCGGCGTTTAAGCCCGCCGCGCGCAATTGCGCGCGGTCTTCCTCGATAACCTGGGCAGGGGTAGAGGTAAGCTTCCAGGCAAAATCCAACATGGCGCGTTGCCGCGTATCCAGTTTGGCAACACGGTAGTTCATCACCATCATGTCGCCTAGCTCGGGATCGCCCGACAGTTTCCGGACTGCCTGCCCATGCGCGACCAGGCAGTAATAGCAATGATTCACGCTGGAAACCACCACAGCAACCATTTCACGCTCCAGCTTGCTCAAGCCCGACGGCGCCAGCATCAATTCGTTGTACATCGCCATGAAATTGCGCAGCTTGTTGGGCCGCAGGCTATAGGCAGCCAGCACATTGGGAATGAACCCCAGCTTGTCGACGCACTTTTTAAAGACCTCTTGAAGATCATCGTCCAAAGTACCGGCATCAGGTATCCCCAGCGCTGAAATGTGATCGGGTTGCGGCATGAATTGTTTCCCCTTGTTTATTATTGCGAAGCATCTGGCCGGTTTGCGGCTGCCTCTGTTTTGACTAATAATGAATCATACCGGCAAGATGCCGCTACACATAGGCCCCCACCATGAGCATTGCATTCCCAGGTTTTTCTTCCCCGGCAGCCAGTACAGAAGCGCCACTGGAAATGCTTGCCGCCTGCCATATCCGTGTTCAAAGCCAATGCGCTACGTTAAAGCGTCTGGCTGCGCATCTGCAAACACATGGCAGCGACAATCAGGCCCGTACCGCGGCGGCGAATATCATGCGCTACTTCGAAACCGCCGCGCTGCAACACCACGCCGATGAAGAAACAGATCTATTTCCAGCTCTGATCGAATCTATGGCTGGGTCCGATGCAGTTTGCATACGCGAACTCACCGAAGGCTTAAGCGCGGATCACCGCCGGCTGGAAGCCATCTGGAATGGACTGCAGCAAACGCTGGAGCAAGTCGCCGCCGGGGCGCCCGCCCTGTTATCCTCGGAAAAGGTGGACGCCTTCGTTGATCTGTATGAACGCCATATCGCATTGGAAGAAAACGAGCTGCTGCCGATGGCGGCACGCTTGCTAAGCGACAGCGAAATCACGCGCATAGGTCGCGCCATGCGTGACAGGCGCGGCATAGTTATTGATTAATGGCAGTCGGTAACGGTCTGGTCCAGGTACACTTCAAATGCAATATCCTGCACCGCCGCCTTGGTGATTTTTTCCAAATACCCTGTGCGTGCCCAATCATTGGCTACCTGCTTCAAATAATCCGCCGACTCGGCATCGCGAGCGGAAACGGCGAAGGCCAATGGCCTCAGGTCTTGAACGGGCAAACGCGCCGAGAACTTCTTCCATTCGGGCAGTTTGATCAGTTCGGTAAGCATGGTGCTGTCGTGCACAGCCGCATCGCAACCGCCAATGCGCAACGCCAACAAGGAATCGGCAGGCGCCTTGAATACTTTTTCGATTGCACCATATTTTGCGGCTAATTCCCCTACATACCGCCCTCCTTCTGCCAGGCAGACAGTACGCCCTTCAAGCTGTTCCCAGCGCTTGATATTGGTATCGGAACGCATGATAGCCATGGCCCCGGCAGCGTAACCCGTAGGAATAAGCAAGGCCGAAGCGCCGACTACCGGATCGGAATCCGCAACGGGAACTAGCAGCACCCTTGCCTTGCCATCGTCGAGCGACTGAACAGGATTTGCTACAGAAAATGGCATAGCCTGCGCAACAGCCGACAATCGATGAGCAAGATCATCGGCCAGTACGCCGTCGACGCCCTCTGGCGTACGTACCTTGGCTCCGCCTACAAAAGCAGGCGTCACGTACTCGATACCCACTGCCAGCGTGCCGCCAGTCGCCAAGCTCACAGCTGCTTGCGCAACCGGAGCTGCCAGCCCCGCGTAAGCCGCCGCGGCTGTGGCCAACACGCGGAATAATCGAAAACGACGGGGCAAGACAGGGCTATTCATAGCTAAACGTATTGATAGCGCAGCAAGCGACGCTTGAGATTTTCGAGAATGACTTGATCGATCAGGGTCGCCAAAATAGCGATGGTAAGAATATTGGCCATAACCCCTATCATGTCGGCTGTCTCGCCGGCGTAGGCAAGCGAACGCCCCAGGCCTTTACCAAAACCGATCAACATTTCCGCCGAAATCAGCGCCCGCCAGGCATTGCCGAAAGCCAGTTGGGCGCCGGTAATCAGTTCAGGCATGACGGCCGGAAGGTAGACACGCTTGAGCATGTCCCAACGGCTGGCCCCCATGACCCGCGCCGCCGACACATGCACGTTCAGCACACTCTCAGTGGCATTCATCACCGACAGCGCTGCCGGGAAAAAAGCGGCCAGGGCAATCACGACGATGATGGGCATGTTGCCGAAACCCATCATGATCAAGAACAAAGGCACCCAGGCGATGGACGGAATCGACTGCAGAATGATGATGGCCGACTTGAGCACTTCGCGAAAAAAGAACAGTACTGCGCCGACCAAGCCAAAACCTATGCCGAACAGCAAGGCAAAGCCGTAGCCGAACCCAAGCCGCGTCAGGCTGCCGGCCAGTACGCTACGAAATTCAGCGGTCTGCACGTCTTCCCAGAGGCGGGCCATGACGACCGGCACGCCCGGCATCAGAAAGTCAGGTAAGAACCAGGCGGCGGTTTGCCAGAACAATAAGATAGCGGCCACGGCAACGGCCATGGCAAGTTTGGTTTGATAACCGGAAAGACGAGTCTGGGTGCTCATAAATGCTTCTAAATCAAGATGGCCGGTTGATGCCGGCCATCCTCAGCTGTGGGTAGACAATCTAATTTATAGCTTGCGTGCGTTTTGCCATTCCAGGTCGACGATGGTCTTGACATCGAATTTCGAACCATCCTTGGTCTTCAATGAACCTTGTTCCTGCAGGATATCGGCGATTTCCTGCATGCGATCCAGTTCCTTGGGCGTCAAAACCGGGCTGAACGTCTGGCTCTTGATGGCATCGCGGATGACATCTTCGCGGGGTACATCGCCATGCTTCAAGGTTTTAAGCGTCGGCTCGGAAATGAAATAGCTCGCAATCAGCTTGGCCGCCTCTTCAGGCTTGTTCTGCATCAGCTCGATGGCATCACGCTGCGCATCCAGA
>DATJCP010000478.1:0-4531 GCA_035514715.1 Candidimonas sp. | reverse complement strand
GGGTATTCCTGGGCATGCTCGGGCATGGTAAAGCGGCGCAGATTGCGCACCACCATCAAGATGTGCTGGTCTACCGTATAAGCGTGGAACAGGTCATGCTGCATCTGCCCGACAATACGCCTGAATACCGGAAGATAGCGCGGCAAGATATTCAGCATGGTCATACGCCGCAGGGCATGCACAATGCCGCGCGGTTGCTGGAGTATTTGCAGGAACTGATGGCGATTCACCGGGTTATGCCGGAACTGCGCATCGATGCGTCGCCGGGCATGCCACATCGCACGCAGTGTTTGGGCCGACATACCCAGCAGTTCAGGCCGCTCCTGCATCACCAGGAAGGCTCGAAACAAGAGCGCCGGATTACGTTCGAAACTGTCTTCGCGGCGTGTACCCAGACGCCCGCGCACCATACAGAAATCGTCGTCGATGATGCAGAGCTGGTCGCTGGGTGGCGGGAACAGCAATTCTTCGATGCTTTGCATCAAGATGGTATTCAATTGACTGACTACCCGAGCCGCCCAGTAATAGCGCTGCATCAGAATTTCGCTGGGGCGCCGGTTTTTGACCGCTTCAAATCCATAAACGGCAGCCAGGCCGGGCTGAAGATCGAATAGCAAACGGTCTTCGCGCCTGCCAGCCAATATGTGCAGTTCTATGCGTAGACGCTTGAAAGCAACGTCGGCACGGCGCAGGGCGCGAAACTCGGCGGTGGTCAGCAGGTCGGTACGGGCAATTTCGTGCCATGTGCTACCCAGGCCTGCGGCTTGGGCCAGCCATAACACTACTTGCAGATCGCGCAAGCCGCCAGGCGCTTCCTTGCAATTTGGTTCGAGCGCGTAGGGCGTATCCTGGTGGCGAGCATGGCGTTGCTGCATTTCTGCCCGTTTCGCCTGAAAAAACGTCTGGGCATCCATTTGTTCGCGCATGGTGTCGCACAGTCTGTCCAGCAGTGCCTGGTCGCCATCAAGCCAACGTGCTTCCATCAACGCCGTCTCGACAGTGATGTCGTTGGTCGCTTCGAGCTGGCATTCTTCTATGGTGCGAACGCTATGGCCGGGCTCTATGCCCAAGTCCCACATGGCCGCAATGAAAGCTTCGATCTTGACTGTGTCGTCCGGGCTGGGCGGCTCGCGCAGCAAGACAAGAATGTCAACATCGGAATAGGGGTAGAGCTCACCGCGGCCGTAGCCGCCTACGGCAGCCAAAGACGACCCTGCAGGCAGTGGGTAGCGCTGCAGTAGATCGCGCAGGGTCTGGTCGGTAATCTGGCTCAGTGCCGCCAGCAATTGCTCTGGACGCAGATGCTGGCGAAAACTGCTTATTGCTTCGGCGCGTCGCTGCGCAAGATGATCGCGCAACAAGCTTGCTGTCGACGCGCGCATGTTTTTCCTATCAGGCGGAATCAGGCCGCCGAAACAAAGGCAGGAGGCGCTGGCATGCCCTTGGATACTGTCAGGATTTCATAGCCTGTGTCAGTAACCAGAAGGCTGTGCTCCCATTGGGCGGAAAGGCTATGGTCGCGCGTAACGACTGTCCAGCCATCGGCGAGCGTGCGGATTTCCTTGCGGCCGGCGTTGATCATGGGCTCGACGGTAAATATCATGCCTGACTGCAGCGTGATGCCGGTGCCTGGCTTGCCATAATGCAGCACTTGAGGGTCTTGATGGAACTTGCGGCCAACACCATGCCCGCAATATTCACGCACAACCGAGAAACCATTTTTTTCGGCATGCTTTTGAATGGCGTGGCCGATATCGCCCAGTTTGGCGCCATGACGTACCTGCTCAATACCCAACCACATGCATTCGTAGGTGGTTTCGGTCAGGCGCCTGGCCAGAATGGAGGGCTCACCTACATAAAACATGCGGCTGGTGTCGCCGAACCAGCCATCCTTGATAACCGTGACGTCGATATTGATGATGTCACCGTTCTTCAACACTTTGTTGCCAGGAATGCCGTGGCATATGACATGGTTGACCGAGGTGCATATGGACGCCGGAAAAGGCGTGTAACCAGGAGGCGCATAGCCCACCGTGGCGGATTCGACCTTGAGTTCGTTGGTGATGTAATCCATGCACAATCGGTCGAGTTCACCCGTGGTGATACCGGCACGTACATGCGGTTCTAGATAGTCCAGGGTGGAGGCGGCGGCCTGGCAGGCGGCGCGCATTTTGTCGAGATCGGCGGGGTCAGTAACGAGACTACTCATGGCAACTTGAATTAGGTGGGCTAAAAATAGTAGAATTATAGGCTTTCTTAAATTTCCTTTAAGAAAGGAGCAGTTTTTTGGAAGCAGTTATTGCCAGCAAGTAATTGATTTTATTGGCGGGCGGTACATGCAAGCAATGCAACCAGCAGGCCCATTATAGGCCTTTAAGGTGAATCCCTTCGGGGTGGCCTTGGTTTGCAGGGCAGGCAATCCAAAAAGCCTTGCTCAAAAATCGCGTGCCCGGTTAACACAGGGTGTCAGGCCTTTCGATTGCGTTATACGCACGCTTGGCCAGATACAAACTTGGCACAAGACTAAACCCTCGGAGAATATTATGTCGTTAATGCGTGAAATGCTGGAAGCTGGTGTGCACTTTGGCCACCAAACTCGTTACTGGAACCCCAAGATGGCGCCGTACATCTTCGGTCACCGTAACAAGATCCACATCATCAACCTTGAGCAAACAGTAGCCAAGTACCAGGAAGCAGCCAAATTCGTGCGCCAAGTTGCAGCACGCGGCGGCAATGTCCTGTTCGTTGGCACCAAGCGCGCAGCTCGCGAACTCGTGGCCGCCGAAGCAGCACGCTGCGGCATGCCTTATGTCGACAGCCGTTGGCTGGGTGGCATGATGACCAACTTCAAGACGGTCAAGAGCTCGATCAAGCGCCTCAAAGAAATGGAAGTTCAGCTGGCCGACGGCGCTACCGAGCGCATGAGCAAGAAAGAAGCCCTCATGTTCGACCGCGAACTTGAAAAGCTGAACAAGGCCATCGGCGGCATCAAAGACATGAACACACTGCCTGAAGCATTGTTCGTCATCGACGTTGGCTACCACAAGATTGCCATCGCTGAAGCCGCTACGCTGGGTATTCCTGTCGTTGCTGTTGTCGATACCAACCACTCCCCAGACGGCGTGGCACACATCATTCCTGGTAACGATGACTCGGCCAAGGCTATTGCACTGTACGCTCGTGGCATGGCTGACGCCGTGCTTGAAGGCCGCGAACAGAACATGAACGGCTTGGTTGAAGAAATTGCAGAAGGCGACGAGGAATTCGTCGAAGTCGAGCAAGAGCGCGAATAAGCGTATGTGCCCGGCATTTGCCCGGGTTTCGGCCGCCGCCTGAAAAACGGCGGTGCGGCCGATCACATCGTTGTGCACCTGCCCCGGCTATGCCGGGGTGTGTTTTAGTGAATTGGAGAAAAAAAGTGGCTCAAATTACCGCATCAATGGTTAAAGAACTGCGCGAGAAAACCGACGCGCCCATGATGGAATGCAAAAAAGCACTGACCGAAGCCGAAGGCGATCTGGCCCGCGCTGAAGAAATTCTCCGCGTAAAACTGGGCAATAAAGCCAGCAAAGCAGCCGCTCGCGTTACCGCTGAGGGCCTTATCGGCTTGCATATTTCCCCTGACGGCAAGCGTGGCACGCTGGTTGAAGTCAACTGCGAAACCGACTTCGTCGCCAAGAACGACGACTTCATCGGCTTCATCAATCAAGTGGCCGAACTGATCACTGAAAAGAATCCCGCCGATGTGGCCGCTCTGGGCGAATTGCCTATGGGTGAAGGCACTGTAGAGTCCACTCGCTCGGTACTGGTCGGCAAGATCGGTGAAAATATTTCCGTACGTCGCTTCCAGCGTTTCGAAACCAACGACCAACTCGCCAGCTACGTACACGGCGGCAAGATCGGCGTTCTGGTCGATTTCTCGGGCGCTGAAGAAACGGGCAAGGACCTGGCCATGCACATTGCGGCCACCAAGCCCAAGGCTCTGGATGCCAGCGGCGTTTCGCCAGCCGACATCGCCACCGAGCGTTCGGTTGCCGAACAGAAAGCTGCTGAGTCCGGCAAGCCAGCTGAAATCGTAGCCAAGATGGTTGAAGGCTCGGTTCAGAAGTTCCTGAAAGAAGTCACCCTGATGTCGCAGCCGTTCGTCAAGAACGACAAGCTGTCCGTCGAGCAGATGCTCAAAGAAAAGGGCTCGAAAATCTCTGGTTTCGCTTTGTATGTAGTCGGCGAAGGCATCGAGAAGAAGTCCGAAGACTTTGCTGCTGAAGTCGCAGCCGCTGCAGCCGGCAACGCTTAATTCTGCATTAAGTGAAAAAATCGGGCTTGCGCTGTGACGCGAGCCCGACTCTGGCTTACACTTTCGTTGGACTGTTTTATCTAGGATCCTACTTATGACCACCAGATCATATAAGCGCGTACTTCTCAAACTTTCCGGCGAAGCGCTGATGGGGGAAGACGCCTTTGGGATCAATCGCTCAACTATTTTACGCATGACCGAAGAAATTGCCGAGGTCGCCGCCATGGGCGTCGA
>DATJCP010000477.1:0-5797 GCA_035514715.1 Candidimonas sp. | reverse complement strand
GCGATTTCACCGAAACCAGCCTGGACTTCAACACCATCACGATCGAGGGTGGCGCGGGCGACGATACAGTGGATATCAACTCGCTACTGTCAGCCCACCGGATCGTGTTCCGCTCGAATGGCGGCAATGACATGATAATCGGCGCCCTGCGCTCACAGGATGTGATCGAACTTCCCGAGGGGATGACTCAAGAAGGCTCGACGCTTACCAGCACGCCGAACGGACTGACAACCATCAGCAGCGCCGACCACAGCATCACGTTTGTAAGCGAAGGCATGCCAACCATCCGGCTCGCCAGCGGTGAGGCATTCGTTTCCGATCAGACTCAAACAGATCCGGGCGGTCAGGACGGCGCCGCAGGCACTGATGACACTGACGGCCAAGGCGGCACGCCCGGTCAGAATGACAACGCAGGAACCTCAGGAGGAATAGGCAGTACCAGCGGAACGCAGAACGGGGGCTCGGGCGACGACAGGATGACTGGCAAGTCCGGTGACGACACGCTAAATGGCGGCTCGGGCAACGATCGCCTCAACGGCGGTTCAGGCGATGACGTCCTGAATGGCGGGTCTGGAAACGACGTCCTTGACGGAGGTTCAGGAGACGACATATTGAACGGCGGTTCAGGCAACGACGCGCTTGAAGGAGGCGCAGGGGACGACGTCCTGAACGGCGGATCCGGGAACGATATTCTGCATGGCGGTCTGGGCGACGATATCCTTACCGGCGGGGCTGGCGACGATATCTTCGTCTTTGGCGGCGAAGACCTTGTGACCGACTTTTCGATCGGCGACGACAGAATCGATTTACGCAAACTCGGAATCACTCTCGAAACCTTCGGTTCCAAAGTCAGCCTTGCAGCGTCAGGCAACGATATGCTGCTGACGATACAGGGCAACACCATGAAGGTTTCCGATATCAACCCGCAAGATATTGGTATCGACTCTTTCATACTTGCCAACTCCGACGGTACGGGTACGCTTGGCAATCCTGTTCCTACCATCGAGGATTACTTCCTGTGCTGAAGTATTGAAGCAGCAATCGGACCGGCGCAATCCGGTCCGATTACGGGGATAACTGCCTGGTAAAAGGCCGACCCCGAAATGCAACAGATGAAGGGGACAAGTATGCAGGACGGAGGCATGCGCGGGGGTTCATGGCTCTATCGCTGGGTTGGCATGATTATGCTCTTCCTGGCTGTTGATTATGCCTGCGCGAAAACCGTAGGCGGGACTGTAGTTGCAGCAGCCCCTGGGGCTACATCGTATGATGTACTGGACCTGTCGCGCGCATGGCGCCTGGCGCTTGAGCACGACTATACATATCGAGCTGCAATCAGCGAGCAGGCAGCCTCGCAAACAGAACGCGCACAGGGGCGGGCCGGGCTGCTGCCTCAGATCCAGGCGGGATACCATCGCAGCCGGGTAACGGGACATGCCAAACAACCTAATTCACTAGGACAGCAAACCAGCTCCCGGCTGGACTACGACTCATACAACGCGTATGTGCAATTGCAGCAACCAATCTTGAACTATGAGCGCTACGCCAACTATCAACGCGGCAATGCGCTTGCAGATCAAGGGGCCGCTGTCTTCACCGTCAAACGCCAGGCCACTGGCATACGGCTGGCCACCGCGTATTTCAATGCTTTACTTGCCTACGATAACCTGGCATTACAGCGGTCACTGACGTCTTCGTTGCAAAAGCAAGTTGTTGCGATCGAGATCAGCTATCGCCAGCACGAAGCCACGCGAATCGATGTGCAGGAAACCGTAGCGCGCCTTGCCGTGGCGCGCGCGGATCTGATTGACGCCAACGACCAGTGGATAGTGGCGCTGCGGGAACTCAACGCTTTATTGGGCTTTACGCCAACACATATGGCTATGCTGCGCGACAGCTTTCCATTGCCGCCCCTGGTTCCAGCCACACTGGATGAATGGCTCGATAACGCACTGGCCAACAACACGGAAATACAGTCGGCACGCATGGCCGTTCGCGTGGCCAGTACTGAAGTCGATGTGGCTGCCAGTCGCTATATGCCCACCACAGACCTGGTTGCCGCCTATGGCAAAACGAGCAGCGAGAACCTTTCTTCGCTAAGCCAAAGAACCAACACTTTTTCCATCGGAATCCAGATCAGCATCCCCCTGTTTGCCGGCGGCTATAACAAGGCCAATGTGGCGCGCACCCGTTCCGACAGCATGCGGCAGCAGTATGAACTCAGGGCGACAATCGAGCGAACTCAGGCCGAAACAGCACGCCAATACACGAATGTACGAACTGGCGCAGACTATATCAATGCGCTTCGAGACGCCGTAGCCTCTGGCGAACTCAGTCTACGTTCGGCCAGCAAAGGGTTCCTGCTGGGTGTATCGAGCAACCTTGAAGTGCTCAAAGTGCAAGACCAACTCTATCAGACCAAATACGAACTGGCACAGGCACATCTTGAGTACCTACTGGCTAGACTGAGGCTGGCTGCCGCCGCGGGCGAACTCAGCGCCACTACATTCGATGAGATCAACGATATCTATCTAGGCAAGGTTATCCCGCTGGCGGGCAGTGGGCCTCGCGACCGTGTCTATCTAGCACATTCAAACAAATGAACCGGGAGCTTCAAATGTCGAATATTCATGTTGTTGCCAAAGAACGGCATGCCCGCAAACGGTGGCAGCGTTATACCTCGTACGCTCATACAGCTGCCGATGCGTTGGCCCACCTGGTGTTGCCGGAACTGTCCAGGGCATGCGTCGCCATGCCCGTGGGCTTTATCAAGATCAAAGGCAAACTTGCCCCTGTTGCTGTCCAGGGCCTTGAGCCCGGGACCAACCTGTTTGTGAGGGATGATGGCTGCTGGCTTGCCGACTACATTCCGGCTGCCTATCGAAGCTATCCTTTCGCACTCGGGACCACACAAGCCGGCGAGCCTGTACTGTGTGTGCGCGAAGATAGCGACATGCTGTCAGACAGCAGCGGAGAGCCATTTTTCGATGAAACTGGCGAACAGGCCCCCATCCTGAAAGAAGTCCTTGATTTCATGATTAAGGTCGCCGCCCAGCGAATCGCTACACAACGCGTTTGCAGCCTATTGCAAGAGCACAAGCTTGTTCAGCCCTGGCCGTTCAAACGCAAGACCGACGAAGGCGAGCAGATCATTGAAGGCCTGTATCGCATCGATAAAACGGCCCTGCAGCAATTATCGGTCGAGGCCTTCCAGCAAGTCAGGTTGGGAGGCGCTTTGCCCGTGATCTACTGCCAACTTCTTTCCATGCAGCACCTGCCCAAACTGCATCAGCTTGCGCGCGCGCGTACGACTCAAGAGGCGCTGCCCTTGGTATCCGACGGCGACCTTGATCTGGAGTTTCTCAATAACGAAGGCACTGTCAGCTTTGGCCTGATTGACCAGGGCTTGAAACACGATCGCGAGGTGTATTCATGAAGCCATCCCATCGTACCGAACTGAGCGAAGCGCTGCGCCGCTTCCGCACGACGTTCTTCTGCCTGGCCGCTTTCAGCTGCGTCATTAATGTACTGGCACTGACACCGTCGCTCTATATGCTGCAGGTTTACGACAGGGTGCTGGCCAGCGGCAACGAAACCACGTTGCTGATGCTTACCCTGCTGGTGTTGGGTTTGTTCATATTGTCGGGCTTGCTTGAGTTTGCGCGATCTTCCGTCCTGATCAGGGTTGGCAACCGCTTCGACATGATGCTCAATACCCGAGTATTTACTGCAGCCTTCGAACGTAACCTCATTGGCGCCGGAGGCAGCCCGTCGCAGGCGGTGCAGGACTTGTCCAACATGCGGCAGTTTCTTGCAGGCAATGCTCTGTTCGCATTTTTCGATGCCCCCTGGACGCCGATCTATATCGCTGTGACGTACATGGTCCACCCCATGCTCGGCTATCTAACTCTGGGCGGCTCTATTATTCTCTTCGTGCTGGCCTACATCACCAATGCGTTGACGCAGAAGCCCCTGGCCGAAGCCAATCGAGCCTCTATCGCGGCCGGGCAATTTGCCAATAATCATTTGCGCAATGCCGAAGTCATCGAATCCATGGGCATGCTACCTGGTTTGCAGTCTCGCTGGTTCGGTCAGCACAGACGCGTGCTGGCGCTGCAAACGCTGGCATCCGACCGCAGCTCCCGCATCAGTTCCATTACCCGCTTCGTGCGCATTTCCCTACAGTCGCTTAGTCTGGGCGCAGGCGCCATGCTGGTCATCGACGGCACCATTACGGCAGGAATGATGATTGCCTGTTCCATCTTGCTGGGCAAGGCCCTGGGTCCTGTGGAGTCCGTCATTGGCTCATGGAAGCAGTTTCTGTCCGCGCGTGCTGCCTATGGCCGTGTTGATGAAATGCTGAAAGCAGCCCCGCCGCGAGGCAACAGCCTTAGCCTGCCAGCGCCTACAGGGCGGCTGGAACTCGATAACGTGTTTGCAAGCGCCCCGGGAGGCCATGAAGTCATCCTGAAGGGCCTGAGCTTTTCTGTCAATGCGGGCGAGGTCGTTGGCATAATCGGCCCGTCCGCCTCGGGCAAATCCACCCTGGCACGCTTGCTGGTGGGCGTTTGGCAGGCCAGCCGAGGCCATGTCCGTCTGGATAGCGCCGACGTCTTCCAATGGAATAAAGACGAGCTCGGTCCCTATCTGGGCTACTTGCCGCAAGATATCGAGCTATTCGAAGGCACTGTTGCCGAAAACATCGCCCGCTTCCGCGAGAGTGTTGACGCGGACATTGTCCAGGCAGCGCAACGCGCAGGCGTGCACGAGATGATATTGCGACTGCCTAAAGGCTATGACACGCGGCTTGGCGTCGACGGCGCATCGTTATCGGGCGGGCAAAAGCAGCGTATTGCTTTGGCGCGGGCTATCTACGGCAATCCGAAACTCGTGGTGCTGGATGAACCGAACTCCAATCTTGACGACCAAGGCGAGGCCGCTTTGGTCCAGGCGGTCAACGAGCTCAAGCGCCTGTCTGCAACCGTCATCGTGATCACCCATCGGATGAATATTCTGAATGCGGTAGACAAGTTGCTGGTGATGCGCGACGGCGCAATGACCTTGTACGGCCCACGCGAAGAAGTGCTCAAGGCGCTACGTCAGCAGCAGCTGCAGGCGGTTTCCGCCACCGCGCACGCCAAGACCAATGCCCCTCTCCATATCGTTGCAACTGCGTAGGCCTATCATGAACGGAAACCAGAAAAAAATAGCGAACGAGCTCGACGAACTGGCGCTAGATGTAGATACCAATTCCCATTCGCCGTTGCGCTGGGGCCTGGCGGTGTTGCTTATCGGTTTTGGCGGCTTTATCTATTGGGCCGCATTCGCCCCCCTTGATGCCGGTATTCCCGCCGATGCGACCGTGCATGTCGCGGGCAACCGCAAAACCATACAGCACCTGGAAGGCGGCACAACCGAAGATATTCTGGTTCGCGAGGGTGATAAGGTCATCGCCGGCCAGGTGTTGGTGCGCCTGAACCAAACCCGCGCCCTTGCCGAGCAAGGCGTAGTCAGTGCGCAATACATCACAGCCAGGGCAATTGAAGCGCGACTGCTGGCCGAGCGCGACAACTTATCCACCATCGTCCACGATCCACAAGTGATGGAGCGTTTCAAAGATGATCCACGCTTTATCGAGGCCACGCGGGCCCAGGCCCGCTTATTCCTGGCCCGCCGTGAAGCCTTGAACGGCGAAATCGCCATTCTGACTGAAAGCCAACGAGGAGCCGAAGCACAGCTTAAGGGGCTGACTCAGGTACACGCCAACCGCGGGGCTCAAGTCAGCTTCATCAATCGC
>DATJCP010000476.1:0-4691 GCA_035514715.1 Candidimonas sp. | reverse complement strand
TATCAAAAGTCTATTGGATAGAAAGCTCCTGCTGCAAAAAGGTAAACGTCATCTCATTGCAGCCAGTGAAGCGCATGACCTACTTGCTGCAGTCCCTGCAGCGATTTCTAACCCAGGCACAACAGCCATTTGGGAGCAGGCCTTAGATATGGTTGAGTCAGGCGAGCTCACCCTAGATGACTTTGTGACCAAGCAATCAACATGGATTGCAGGCATCGTTAACAAATATCAGCAACAACCATTCAACATCAAGATAACCGTTGAAAAAACACCTGATTGCACTTTATGCGGCAGCCCTACAAGGCGACGCCCGGGTAAAAATGGAGACTTTTTCGGCTGTAGCAAATACCCAGAATGCAAAGGCATCATAAATATTGAGCCGAAGAAAAAATCAAAGCAAGCATACAAGAAAAAGGGCTAAGTAATGCTGTAAATACCCCATTTATAACACAGTCATCTCGTAGAGTGGGTGCACATGCTATATGATGAGGTTGCTTTCATCGGTTCAAAATCGCAGGAGAAGTCGCATGTCATTCCAGAACAAGGTTGCATTGGTCACCGGGGCAGGGTCAGGTCTCGGCGAAGCTGTCGCCAGAGAGCTCGCAGGGCTGGGTGCCAGCGTAGTACTGGCTGATATCAACAGCCAAGGTGCGCAGCGTGTAGCCAACGATATCGTTGCAACAGGAGGTAAAGCTGTGGCCATTGCAGCCGACAGCGCCTCGGCGGCAGACAACGAAAAGGTCGTGGCCTTTGCCGTGGAGACCTTCGGTAAGCTCAACTATGCGGTGAATAACGCCGGGGTTGCCAGTGCTGTGGCGCCTGCCGGAGAAAGTGATATCGAGGACTGGAACCGGGTCATCAATATCAATCTCAATGGGGTGTTCTACGGTATGCGATTCCAGATACCCGCCATGCTGCAAGCCGGAGCCGAGCACTGCGCCATTGTGAACATGGGGTCGATCCACTCCGCGGTGGCCAACATCGGCATGGGCTCCTATACCGCGTCCAAGCATGGTGTGATTGGCCTGACACGCAATGCCGCTGCAGAGTACGGACCAAAAGGTCTACGTATCAACGCAGTAGGGCCGGGCTATATCAATACGCCGCTGCTGGAAGCTCAGCCGGATGAGGTACGCAAAGAACTTATTGGCCGTCACCCCCTCAGTAGACTGGGCGAGCCGGCGGAAGTGGCGAAGGTGGTTCGCTTCCTGCTATCGGACGACGCCTCCTTTGTGACCGGCGCCTACTACCTGGTGGACGGCGGCTATACTGTCGTCTGATACAGCCCTGTTGCCATGAGAGATCGCCCAGGGCGGGCGACCTCTCATGGGTACGGCCCGCTTACTCGGTGACGATGCTGTCGGACTGAGACAAATAGGCCCCGATTGCCGCGAGCTCCTCATCATTGATCTCGGTCTTGCGAAAAAATGGCATGACGGAGATGCCATTGCGCACGAATACCCCAACGAACGGGGGCGTCAGGTCGTCGCGCTCTTCCAGCGGTCCGGGCTTGCTGCCCTGATAGCGCAGCTCCAGCGCCTGGGTACCGGGATGTCCTGGACCCGCGCCGTGGCAGCTGGCGCACCAGTGCTCGAAGAGCACTTTGCCCTCGGACAGTTGATCCTGTGCCTGCAGGCTCAGCGGAGTGGCGGCAATCGCGCTGGCGATGCAGAGTAGCGTAAGCTTTCTCATCATGCATCCTCCCGGTAACGCTTAGGCCAGATGCCGGCCCGGCCTGGAGCAATGATGCCGTTGGGGTCGACAGCATCCTTCAGCAAGTTCTGGAAGCGCAGCAGCGCGTTGTCATTGAACGAATAGGTGCTGGCGACGAGATCCTGGAAGATCGGCGCGGTGCGGTATTCTGTCCAACCATGCTCGGCGGCTATTTTGACCAGTTTGATGAATTGCTCGACAGCCCGCTGATTCTGCTCTTTGTTGCTGCGCGAGATGAAGAACGGAAACAGGTAGATGTAGGTGCGATATTGCCAGGTCTGGGGCACGTTGGTGGGCGCAATAGGGGCACTGGTGAGACCAAGCTCCTTTGCTGCCTGACAGAATACTTCGTGTGACTTTAGAAAGTGTTCACCATTGCGCGGAATGATCGGGGCGAACCAGGCATGGCCGTCATCCGGATTCGGCATTGCCTCGGAGCGGGCACCGATCGAGAAGATCGACATGTTTGGAATGCCCAACGCTGTTTTATGGCGCAGCTTCTGCTGATCTTCCTTGGCAATCGGCAAGCTGTAGGATTCCAGCTGTTCGAAACGCGCTCCCGCAATGGCCGCAAACTTTTCTTGGGCGTATTCCCAGTTGGCCAACACGGTCTTCTTCGGCCCGTAAAAGTTCAGCAGGACGTTCCAGTATTCGAGCCCGTGCTCTTGCGCATAGCGCTGATATTCAGCGACCGACGCACCACCAGGCTGGTTGTTCAGCTGCAGGAGTTCCGGGGTCGGCTTGTACACTTCTGGTTCCCACATCATGCACAGGGAATCCATCGGACAGCTGTAACGCGGGTGACCGATCAGGCCCTGGTCTTCCAGATAGTTAACGGTGTCGATCAGCGGAATCAGGTCCTCGTAACGATCTACCTTCACCATACAAGACAGGTAATGCTCTGGCTGTGGCATCATCCAGAAGCCCATTTTCGTCACGATGCCGAAGTTGGACTGGGCGAACAAACCGTCGACGTATGCGCCGTAGCCATATTTGTTTTCGCCCCAGGTCTCAGCACCAGGTACGGCGGCCATGCCGGTACGCAGCAGCTCGCCATCGGGTAGCACCACCTCCATGCCGCAATGGGAGCCGAAATGGTCACGGTAGTTGCCCCAGGTGTAACCGACTCCATGGTCCAGCGCGTTACCGAGCGGACTGCCCCATCCTGGATCGGGCACGTCCATCATCAAATTCAGACCTTTTTCCTGAATGTAGTTGTACAGATCGAAATAGGATACGCCTGGCTCGACGATGCAGAAGTTGCGCTTGTCATCGACTTCCAGCACCCGGTTCATCAGCTTGAGGTCAACAATCACGCTGCCGCTCATGTTCGGCGCCGAGCCACCGTAGCCAAGGTTCTTGCCGGTGGAAATGGGAAACAATGGGATGCCAAAGCGGTTAGCAGTTTTAACAATGGCCTGCACTTGTTCCACGGTAGTGGGAGCGACCGCAGCGGAAGCGACAAGCTCATCAGGCTCACCCCATTTGGGTGAATAGGCATCGCGATATAGGGCGACATCGGCCTCTTCAGTGAACACCTTGTCATCGCCGACAATATGGCGGAACTCCGCCATGGCAGAATTAAAATCCTGGGCGCTTACGCCCTCAGGGTATTTCATATGTTATTTCCCGTTGTTGGTTAGGACTTGCCATTCAGACTGTGCGCTGTTGCGGTGCTATGACCCATGTATACAGCGGACGTGTTGTCGGGGCATGGTGATGATTGGCAAGGTGCAGTGTGCGATGGGCGGGGGAGCGTGCAGTGCCTGGGCAATGACCGATAGTGGCGGCCATGCTATCCGCATAATCATGCCCTCGGTTGGCTAACGCCTCGCAGCTGGCCAACATGCTCTCCGGTCCGGTCAGGCTATGCGTCGAGCGACCATCGGCCAACACGTGTTCCGCGCGAAACACTACCCGCAGACCGTGATCCCATCCCAGTCGTTCGAGGACGAACAGGGAGTCCCCGTGTGTCATGCCGCCAATGGCCGTGGGCTGCTTGCGCCAGTGGGCCGCCAGGTGTTCAACCCAGAATTCGGTCACATCTCCCGCGATGGGGTGTACCCGGTGGCCAAGTCGACGAGAGACGGCACCGAAACGGGTACTGGCAGGGTGCGAAGAATCATACACTACACCGAATAGCGGAGTGCCATTATCGCGTCTGGGTGTGCTCAGGGTTGCGGCTAAGCCGCCCATCGATGTGCTGGCCAGAGCGACTCCCAGCGTCGTGGCGCAGCCTTGAAGAAACGTTCTACGAGTGGTCATGGGAAAGGTTCTCTCAAAACGAGCATGCATGGGCTCAGTGTAGATTACATGCTGTAAGTATAATTTTGATACTATGGTCATCTTATGAATTTACATGGCTTTGCACAAGGAGGCACTTTTGAGTAACCAGGTGGGCTTGGAGGAACGGCGCATGCAGGACGCGGAAGATGCGTTGGCACGCATGCGCGATACGGCAGCAGAGGTGGACGCACCGTCATGTCCGATTCGCAACGTTGTTGCCAATCTGGGAAGCAAATGGGTGTTGCTGGTAGTGATATTGCTGGCCGAAAAACCTTTCCGCTTCAATCAGTTGCGGCGTAGCCTGCCGGACATCTCGCAGCGCGTATTGACCGCCACCCTGCGCAGTTTGACCCGGGATGGTATTGTCACCAGGACTGTTTACCCTACGCGGCCACCTTCTGTGGAATATGCCCTTACACCAGCCGGATGTGCATTTCTCGAGGCCTTTGCGCCGGTAGTGTTGTGGGCTCAAGAGCACCACGCTTTGATCATTGCGTCGCGTGGACTTTATGACGCCGAGCTGCTGAAACAAGATGAATCGGGGCCAATTCTGTAAATACCCCATTTATAACACAGTCATCTCGTAGAGAATTTATGCCGCATTTCGGTACTCTAACGGCGTCATGTCATTCAGTGAGTCGTGTGGTCGTTCAGTGTTATATAACTCAATCCAGTCTTCGGTTATTTGCTTT
>DATJCP010000475.1:0-6939 GCA_035514715.1 Candidimonas sp. | reverse complement strand
GCGACGCCCATGGTCAGCCTGGAGCAGGCTCGAGCCGGCCGTCCGGTCATAGACTGGGCCAATTACACGCCGCCGCGTCCCAAGTTCATCGGACGGCGCACATTCAAGAACTACGATCTAAGCGAGATCTTGAAATTCCTGGATTGGACTCCTTTCTTCCAGACCTGGAGCCTGTTTGGCCAGTATCCGGCCATCCTCGACGATAAGGTCGTAGGAGAGCAGGCCCGCAAGCTGCTGGAAGAAGGGCAGGCCATGATGAAAAAGGTCATCGAAGGGCGCTGGCTGACCGCTAATGGCGTGATTGCGTTTTACCCCGCCAATACGGTCAACGACGAGGACATCGAGGTCTACCGCGACGAAACGCGTTCAGAAGTCTTGTTTACCTGGCGTAATTTGCGCCAGCAACAGGAGAAGCGTGAAGGGGTTGATTACAAGTGCCTGGCTGATTACATTGCGCCGAAATCCAGTGGCATTACCGACTACATCGGCATGTTCGCCGTGACGGGCGGCCTGGGTATCGACAAGCACGACAAACGTTTCCTGGACGATAACGACGACTATTCCAGCATCATGCTCAAGGCGGTCGCCGATCGCCTGGCCGAAGGCTTTGCAGAGACCCTGCACGCTCGCGTACGGCGTGACTTGTGGGGCTATGTGCCCGACGAAAGCTTGCCCAACGAAGATGTTATTGCCGAGAAGTACCAAGGCATACGTCCGGCGCCCGGGTATCCCGCCTGCCCCGAGCACGTGGTGAAGAAGGAAATGTTCAGGGTTATGGAGTGCGACGATATCGATATGCAATTGACCGATAGCTACGCCATGTATCCGGCTTCCAGCGTTTCCGGTTTTTATTTAAGCCATCCCAAGTCGCAGTACTTCAACGTCGGCAATATCAGCGATGACCAGGTAAAGGACTATATACAACGCAGCGGCCGCGATGAAGAAGATGTGCGGCGCAGCTTGGCTAGCGTCTTGAGGTAGGACTGACAGGGGCTGCGGGGGCGTATGCACGACAAGGCATCAGGGACGTCAATGGCAGGTTCTTCTTCGTCGTCGGACCAGGTCAATTCGGCTCGGCGCAAGGCGCTGGGGGACTTCCTGCGCAGTGCCCGCGCCCGCGTGCAGCCCAACGCCGTAGGCTTGCCTCCTGGAGTCAGGAGGCGCACTCCCGGTTTACGGCGTGAAGAGGTTGCGCAGTTGTGCGGTATCAGCGTGACCTGGTATACATGGATAGAGCAGGGGCGCGACGTTTCCGTATCGCCAAGCGTGTGGGCCAGGCTGGCCTCGGTGCTTAGTCTGGCGCGGGCCGAGCGCCATTATCTGTTCGAGCTGGCTGAATGTACTGACCCCGAGCACGGACGCGGTCTTGTACATCCTTTGCCCATGGGGCTTGCCGATTGCGTGCACAGCATTATCGCGCCGGCATATATCCTGGACCGTTGCTGGAATGTGCTGGCCAGCAATAAGGCTTTTCTGCAGTTGTTCAATGGTTGGCCAGAACGCGACCTCAACCCTAATTTGCTGCGTTATATTTTCCTGGATCCGGCGGCGCGTGATTTGGTGGTTGACTGGGACCAGCGTGCCAGCCGTGTCGTTGCCGAGTTTCGCGCCGATGCGGCCGCGCATGCCGACGAGCCCGATGTACGGGTTTTGCTTGATGATCTGTTGCAGGCCAGTTCGGTGTTTGCGCATTGGTGGACGCGTCATACCGTGGTTGACCGAGAGGGCGGTTTGCGTGAATTCCAGCATCCCGTGTCGGGCATTCTGCGCTATCAGCAGATTACATTCCGCCTAGCGACGCGGCCTGATTGCAAGCTGGTGATGCTGCTTGAAAACCCCGAATAAAATACGATTTTCCAAGCTGCTGGAGGCCGCGTGAATATTGAAGAACGCCTGATTGAAATTGAAATCAAAGTGACTAGCCAGGACGACCTGACGCAAGAACTCAGTCACCTGGTTTATCAGCAACAAAAACAGATCGATGAGTTGCGCGCGCTATGTACCGCCTTGGTAAAAAGGTTGGGTGAAACAGGCGACGATAGCGCCGGGCCCGACGCTTATACACACGAAAAACCGCCGCATTATTGATTGGTTACATCGCTTTATGCATACACAACAGCCGGCATCCTGGTCTGAACTTTTATCGGGCCGCAATGGTTTGCGGTCGCTGGCTCTGGCAGGCGGCGTGGCATTGCACGCCGTCAATGTCTACATTGTCACTACTATTCTGCCCTCTGTCGTCAAGGACATAGGCGGGTTGGAGTATTACGCCTGGAACACAACGCTGTTCGTTGTGGCCTCTATTCTGGGATCCGCACTGTCGCCCAAAGCGATGGATGCCTTCGGGCCACGGCATGCTTTTTTGTTCGCCATTTTCGTTTTTGTGCTGGGCACGACAGCATGCGCGCTGGCGCCGTCGATGCCGTGGATGCTGGTGGGACGCACGGCCCAAGGGCTGGGGGGAGGGCTGTTGTTGGGCCTGAGCTATTCTTCGGTGCGCCTGGTATTTGACGAGCGCTTGTGGTCGCGGGCCATGGTGCTGATATCCAGCATGTGGGGCGTGGCAACGCTGGCGGGACCGGCAATAGGTGGCATCTTTGCGCAGACCGGCCACTGGCGCCTGGCGTTCTGGGTGGTGCTGCCAATTGCAGCCTTTCTGAGCTGGCTGGTCTACACGCAAGTGGCACATAAAGGGCCCGCCGGCGCCAAGCAGGTGAAAGCGCCGCTAGGCAAGATTTCGTGCCTGGTTTTGTCGGTTTTGGTGGTGTCTTTCGCCAGCCTTTCGCACTGGTGGGTATGGAATGTCGCGGGAATTGTGGCCGGATTGTTGATGACAGTCTTGGTTGCAAGGGCCGACGGCAAGGCTCAAGTCCGGTTGTTTCCGACCGGGTCGTATTCGGTGCATACGGCGCTAGGCAGCCTGTATGCCTGCATTTGCCTGCTGAGTATCGGCGTTACCACCGAAATTTATATACCCTATTTTCTGCAGCTGATCCATGGCAAGACGCCGCTGATTGCCGGCTACTGGACGGCGTTGATGTCGGCTGGCTGGACTACAGGTTCTTTTATCAGTTCAAGCCGCTCGCCCGCGACGGCCAGTCGCCTCATCCAGGTCGGGCCTATCGTGTCCGCCGTCTCGCTGCTGGTTCTTGCCGCGATGATGCCCATGGCCAGTCTTGCGCAGGGTGTCGATCAATCGGGCTGGATGATTCTGCCGTTGTTGGGGGTTGGGTTGGGTGTAGGCTTGTGCTGGCCCAATTTGCTGACGCGTGTATTCAAGTCTGCGCCGGCCGGGCAGGAAAATATTGCTTCAGCGGCGATTACCACTTTGCAGTTGTACGCCATGGCCATGGGCGCCAGTCTGGCCGGCATGGTGACCAACGCAGCGGGTTTTATTCAGCCGGGCGGAGTGCAGGGTGCACAGCAGGCTGCGCTGGCCTTGCTTGTGGTCTTCGCCTGCGCTCCCGGTTTGGCCGTTTTGGTCGGCGGCGAAGCGCGCCGGGCACGCGGCGTGTAGGCTGTATCTGGCGTGGAAGCGTTGCGGCCCGGCAGGGGGTGTTGGTAACCTGCGGCTGGGTTATGACGCCTTGGGCAGGCGGAACAGTTCAGGGTCGGGGCCGCTGCGGCCATCGGGCATGTCTAGTGCAGCAATGGCCGCCATGTCTTCGGCGTCAAGGGTGAAGTCGAAAACATGCAGGTTTTCTTGTTGGCGGGCAACGTTCACAGACTTGGGGATGACCATATTGCCTAACTGCGTGTGCCAACGAATCATGACCTGGGCTACTGAGTGCTGGTGCTTGTGAGCGATTGCGCCCAGGGTGGGGTCGTTGAACAGGCGGCCGCGTCCCAGAGGGCTCCAGGCTTCTGTGATAATGCCTTGTTCGGCATGGAATTCACGCAGTTCGGCCTGCTGGAAATTGGGATGCAGTTCAATTTGATTGACCACCGGCAACACGCCGGTTTCATCCAGCAGTTTTTCCAGGTGATTGATATTGAAGTTGCAAACACCGATAGATTTGGCACGACCTTCGTCGCGAAGCTGGATCATGCTTTCCCATGCTTCGACAAAAAGGCCGACCTTGGGTACAGGCCAGTGGATCAGGTATAGATCGACATAGTCCAAGCCCAGTTTTTCCAGGCTTTGCTCAAAGGCGATCTTGGCAATGTCGTGGCCATGCTGTTCGTTCCAGAGTTTGGTAGCAATGAAGAGCTCTTCGCGCTTAACATTAGAGGCGGCGATCCCGCGGCCGACGCCGGCTTCATTGCCATAGATGGCGGCTGTGTCGATAGACCGGTAACCGAGATCGATAGCGTTCTTTACAACAGAAGGGGCGATGTCATCTTCGACTTGCCATACGCCCAGGCCCAATTGCGGGGCGCTGCGGCCATCGTGAAATGATACGGTGTTCTGAGTATTAGGCATATGTGCTCTCCATAGCAGTTACCGGCTGGCGATTTGTTATTTTGCTTGATCCGACCGATTATACGGTCCTTGCTTTGCGGGAAGGCTTCATTTGGTTTCTTCCCGCGCGATGTTCCAGTTTCTAGGAGATTTAGATGAGTGTTCATAGTCAGGTCAAACGTGTCAGCGTGCCGCAGCTTATGGCATGTAAAGGCCAACAGAAAATTGCGGCGCTCACCGCCTATACCGCGCCCTTCGCACGCTTGCTGGATGATGCGCTGGATATGATTCTGGTGGGCGACTCTACCGCCATGGTCGGGTACGGCCTGCCCAATACCTTGTCGATTACCGTCGAGCAGCTTGCAGCCCATGCTGCCGCGGTGGTGCGCTCTACGAGCCATGCTTGCGTCATTGTCGACATGCCTTTCGGCAGTTATCAGAAATCGCCCCAGCAAGCATTTGAGAATGCAGCAAGCATGCTGGCCGCCAGCGGCGCAGACGGCGTGAAAATGGAAGGGGGGGCTGTTTTGGCCGACACTACACGTTTTCTGGTCGAAAGAGGGATACCGGTATTGGCTCATGTAGGGCTTATGCCCCAGTACGTGAATACGATGGGCGGATTCAAGGCCCAAGGCATGACGGATGAATCCGCCGAACGAATACTGCAGGATGCGGTGGCGCACGAGCAGGCGGGGGCTTTCGGCGTGGTGCTGGAAGGCGTAGCCGAAGCTTTGGGTCGGCGCATTACTGAAACGCTGGCGATTCCTACAATAGGAATCGGGGCATCGCCCGCATGCGATGGTCAGATCCTGGTTACTGAAGATATTCTGGGCTTGAGCGGTTCGCGTATCCCCAAGTTTGCCCGACAGTATTGCGATGTGGGTGCCGTGATACGCGCAGCCGTCGAGCAATACGCCAGTGATGTGCGCGAGGGGACTTTTCCGGCGCTGGAGAACTGTTTTGGGGTAAAGAAAACCGGGTAATAACCATAATGGCAAAGTGGTTATTATGCTATCAAGGAATAAATATCGTTTCTAAATGTACAATATGCATACATATTGTGCGGTAGCACGTAACCTTTTATTGCCACAGCGCTTAAATATTATGGAAATTCGCCAACTTGAGGCATTTGCCGCTGTGTACGCTGCGGGTAGCGTTACCGCAGCAGCCCGCTTGCTTGATCGTTCACAACCTGTAGTCAGTCGCCAGATCCAGGATCTCGAGCACGAACTGGGCTTTACTTTATTTACGCGTACACGTCCGCAAGTAACGCTTACCGACCAGGGCCGGCAGTATTACGAAGAGGTGCGTAACGTGCTGGCTGGGCTGCAGCAATTGGATTCACGCACCCATGAAATCGCCCGTGGCCAGCCGCGTCCGCTCAGGGTGGCGACCACTTTCGGGCTTGGTACGACGCTTGTGCCTAAGGTAGTCGGGCGGCTGGAACGTACCGCCCGGGTCTTTGAAAACAAAATGAATATCGATGTCATGGCGCCGTCGCAAGTCGTGCAGGCGGTAGCCGACGGGCTGGCCGATATCGGTATTACCACGCTTCCCATGGACCTGGGGCGCTGCCGGCTCGAATGGTCGGGGCAGGCGCCATGCCTTATGGCATTGCCTGGCGACCATGCCCTGGCCAGCAACGAGCTCGTGCATCTGGCCGATATTGGCTCCAGTACTGTCATTTCCATGTCGAACAAGTCGGGCCTGCGGCACCGTTTGTCGACCGCGCTATTACAGAATTTGCCAGGCACCAAACCCCGCCGCCATGTAGAAACCACAGCATTTCTCAGCGCCTTGATGCTGGTGCAGGCGGGTGTGGGCGTAGCGTTGGCAGATCCTTATACCGCGGTCTGCATAGAGCTGGAAGGTGTGGTGTATAGGCCTATTGATACCAATGTGCCGTTTATGGTCGGTGTCGTGACACATCGCGATCGCGTTGTGTCCGAAGAGGGCCGATGGTTTATCGATGCCATGTGGGATTACTCCGTTGCTTGCATTCCCAATTTTGTGCCGGGCGATTCCAGTGGTTTGCCCAAGGTCATCGATTCGGTCGAGCCCGATGAGCTTCCCTTGGATCCAAGGGGGACGTAGGGGGCGCTTGTCTTGTCTGTCTCGTATTAGAATCAGTTATTCTTTAAACGCGACACCGAGTTTTCATGACAAGTACATCCCATTCAGGTACGGCTGGCCTGGCCGCATTGGAACAACGTCTGGCACAGGATCTTGCCTGGCTGGACTTGCCTGCCAAAGCCTGGGTGCCCCCCGGCACTGTCAACGATAAGTCGCTGGTGGATGTAGCCATTGTCGGGGGCGGCATGGCTGGCTTGGCCGCTGCGGCTGCGCTGGGCAACCTGGGCATCGGCGCGAGAATCTACGATAGCGCTCCCGAAGGGTATGAAGGGCCCTGGGCTACCACCGCGCGTATGGAAACCTTGCGCTCGCCCAAACAGCTTACCGGGCCTGCCTTGGGTTTTCCGGCACTGACGTTTCGTGCCTGGTTTGAAGCCCAGTTCGGAACCACTGCCTGGAACGAA
>DATJCP010000474.1:0-7793 GCA_035514715.1 Candidimonas sp. | reverse complement strand
TTCTATCACAATCAAAAATACCTGACCAGCCCGCGTGAACTGCCCTACGACCTGCACTGGTCGTTCTGGAAGGCATATACCACCTGGCTGTCCGGATTCGCGTTATTTGCCGCGCTCTATCTGGTCAAGCCATCGTTTTACCTGGTCAACCCCGGCAGTACGTGGGCCTGGGCCGCTGGCCTCGAAGGATGGCAGGCCGGCGTGCTGGCCACACTATTCCTGGCGGCGGGCTGGCTGGCCTACGACCAATTATGCCGCCGGATCAGCCCCACCATGGAACGCGATGGCCTATTAAGCGCAGCCGTAGGACTGATGATGGTGCTTGTCGCCTACCTGAGCATCCAGATATTCCAGGGGCGCGCCGCCTTTCTGATAACCGGCGCCGTTATGGCCACCTGCATGTCCGCCAATGTCTTTTTCTGGATTATTCCAGGCCAGCGCCGCATGGTGAGTGCACTGAAAGCCGGAGCCGCCCCCGATCCGCTGGACGGAAAACGCGGCAAGCAAAGGTCGGTGCACAACACCTACTTTACCTTACCCGTCGTCCTGCTGATGCTCAGCAATCACTACTCGTTCACGTTTACTGGCCGCTATGCCTGGCTGGTCATGAGCCTGTTCATATTTGCCGGTGCCGCCATACGCCAGTATTTTGTATTGCGCCATAGCGGCCGCAATGCGCTTGGCTATCCCGCCGCAGGTATCGCCATGCTGCTAGGCGCCGCATGGCTGGCGGCGCCTGCCTCCCCTGAAGTACAGTCTGGCTCGGCTACCGGCACAGTGGGTATGCAACAAGTACAAGCCATCGTCGGCGCACGCTGCGTGCAATGCCATGCGGCGCACCCCACGCAACCCGGATTTGCGTCGCCCCCCTTGGGGGTACAGCTGGAAACCAACGGGCAAATCGCCCTGCATGCCGCCAAAGTAAAAGAAACCGTGGCAAGCAACTACATGCCTTTGGGCAACATAACGCAAATGACAGCTGGCGAACGGGCCATCATCGCGGCATGGAGCGGCCAGCCCTGATGCACTACCCGGTTTAGTCGACGCACAAATAGCCCATCGTACGACCCTCCGGAAATACCTGCGGCCCGCTGTCTGCAATCAGTAAGGGAACCGACTGGCCAGGACAGCTGCAGGCCCCAGTAATCGGATTTTCCGTTGAAGTGTTAGTGCGGGTCTGGCAACCGTATAGCATGTTGAATGAGTAACCGCCGCTACCTACTCGGCTGGACGGGCGCCAAACATTATCGCGACAAACCAGCAGCCCGCCATTGACCTCGCGAGCCACCGCGGTGTTATCCGCACAAGGTTCATACAGGTTTACCTGCGCTCCCACATGCAAATACTGCTGTGCATAAAGACTTCCTTTCGTACTGATATCGCCCTTGACTGTGGCCTTCCCCTGAAAATCAGGATCCCGAATATCGCCCACTCTAAGGAAGTCCAGATGGCCAAGCAGCTCTGAGGTAATGGCCAGCGCTACGGTACCCGTCGGCAATGCAGGCCCAGGCGCAGGAGGGTTGGGCATTTCAAATGCCGTACCCCGTACAAGATGAGGTTTCGTGCTAGAAACCGAACCGCCCCACCCTTGCGCCGCCATAATCCATTGCGCAATCATTTGCTCGTCGACTTGCTGATTTCCCGCCAACAGAAACGGCTTTTGGCTGTGCACCAAGGCCTCGATACGGCACGACGGACCAGGGCAACTTCCACGACGCATCACGCGAATCGTTGCGCCTGCGCCAGGAGAAACGAATTCGGGAAAGCCCGGCGACAACAAACCATCGGCTTTCAGTTCAGACAAGGTTGGCGCCCCCCAATCGACATACCCTTCCTGGCTCAAAGCCCCCGTATCGGCGGCTTGAGCCAGCGCACCGGCATGGCGCTGTATATAACCATGCACCGATTTCTTGACCGCCAGCATCCAGACGGCGCTGGCTTGCGCACTTGCGTCGTTGATTTTATTGACGAGCGTATTGCCAGCCCACACTGCCAGCAACGTAGCGATGATTGCCGCGACGATCAGTTCAAGCATCGCAAAGCCTCGTTGCTCGCGCATGACTATTCCTTAACTGGCGGTAAAAACAAAAGTATTGACGTCGCCCTTGGAACATTTGGACTCCGCCGCCAGCGCGCTGTAGTGAACGTTCTGCCTGGTATCTTTGACGATCGCAGTTGCGCCATCCTGGGGAGTCACCGTGATGGAATCAGAAACCCGCTGCATCACCGAGGCAATGGATGGGCACGCGGCATTGTTGACGTTGTGCAAGGTGATGGAAAATGCGCTGCGGGATTCATTAGCCGCTACATCAACCTCGCCGTCGGTACCCAGGCCGTGCAATACCTTGGTGGTAGGGCCAGTTCCAGACACGGAAAAGATGCTGGAATCGCGCACCAGATTGGCGAAGTTGGAAATATCGATACCCTCATAAGGCTGGCTGGATCCGTTCGGCGCATTGACCTTGGTCTGCAGAATAAAGCGCGCCAGTTCCTCTCCGACCTTGGGAACTTTGTTCTCAACCACATAGCCGCCAATGGCAGGTACGCCAATAATTGCCAGCAGCAACACAATGGCTGTAACTATCGACACTTCGATAAGTGAAAATCCTTGCTGGGTAGATGTAATAGCAGTAGACACGACAACTCTCCTTGGTAAACACGCACACCCTTATTGGCTTGCGTAAAAAAGCATCAGTGATCGGCGCAGCTCGTCGATAACGGCGTAGTGCCATAGCCCCAGGCCCAGCAGGCACATCAGGCAAGCCAGCAGCAGCCCCCAACGCAAAGCGGCCGCCTGCTTGGCAACAGTTCCCAATACATGGGCGCGCAAGCGTTCACTACCCAGCGTCAACCCGGACTTCAAGCCTCGGGCGAGAACCATGTCGCTAAAAAACCAGAACTGCTCGCGATCGAGCAAGCCGGTATCAAAAGTCTCGGCCCCCGCCATGCCCGCATCGATACGGGCCAGCATGGCGTCGATATGACTGGCCTGCCATTTTGTGGCGCCGGTTTTCTGCAACAGCAGCGCAGTGCGCAATTGTGTGGACTCGCTGTCATCGCGGCCAAGCACAATGGCCAGCATGGCCAGAAAACGCAATGCGGCAACGTAGCGATAGATACGCCAGAGCGCATACCCCTCCAGGCGCCGACGCACAGGTCCGCAAGCATTGGGCAGGGACCACAATAAAAGCAGGCTGCCTCCAAGCATCAAGACGGCCATGAATGGCCAGTTAAGTTGGACAAGATCCGCAAACCGGATGATCGAGCGTGTCAGGCTGCCGTAGTAATCGGCCGGTACGACAGCAAAGGTGCGCAATAGCCGAGGCACGGTAAACCCGGGCATGGCCAGCAGCATGGCAAACACCACCATCAGCGCCACCACAGCCGACCAAAGCGTTGCAACCAGAATGTCTTTTGTCTGCCGAGTTAGTTCCAGAACTCGCGCAAGTTCGCCCAGCGTTTTGACCAGGGCCGCATTACCGAACGACTGAGCCGTTCGTATCAATCCCAGCTCATGTTGCGGAAAACAACCCAGCCATGTTGAGTACAAATCGCCGCCGGCCGCCTGATAGCCCTGGACCCAGCGCCGCGACAATCGCCCCCGTACCGAATCCATACCGTAGCGGCGCGCATCCTGTTCAAACACATCCTTAAGCGTACGGCGCCCCTGCATACCATCCAGCAAGGCAGATAAATAATCGTAGTAATCGGCTCGTGTACTGGAAAACCGTTGGCAATCGGCGGCATACAACAGCGGCTCCAGCCATTGCTCGCGAAGGTAATTACGGATCAAAGCGCTCATGGCACTGCCTTCAGGCGCGGAGACGATGCTTTTTTCTCGGCGTGCGAATCGCGCATGCGCTGCTGGGTTTCAAACGCATGGAAACGCAGTTCGATATCCCGAGGATCGATCAGGCCCTGGCGCGCCTTGAACAACGCGCATTCCATGGCGGACCGTGCGGTTGCAGGGCCAGCCCCCTGCTCGAAGTAATAGGCCGGCTCAAACCTCGCCAGGGCATCCAACCTGCCCGCGCTACGTATGCCTTGCAAAAACTCCGGTTGCAGCGACGGCTCAATGATTTCAGCCACCACCGTACGTCCGGCATAGCCGTTAAGCTCGGGCAAGTGCGGCCTTTGGCAGACAGGGCAGCCGGCCAGATTTCGTATACGGAAAGTCTCTGTTGAACACCCATACAAGTCTTGGATCAGATCCAGCCATCTACGCCACTCTTTGCTTGTACGATACGGCGGCCCCTGTTGAATGCCGCTGTCGGCCAGACTATGCGCAGGCAAGGCACAATGGGTACATAGCGTCGGCAGGAGCGCCTGAAAAACAAGCAGCTTAAGCATGCCGGGCGTGGCCAGGAAGTCGCGCGACACCCCAATAAAATCGGATGCCAGACGCTCCGGAATAAGCTGTGCGGAAGGAGCATGCACGGTGGTGTAAATATTTACACCTGAACCAGCCAGATCCATGAAAGCCCTGCCGGTTTCCAGGTCGCGAATCTCACCCAGCAACACGTCGCTCATAGCGGAACGCTTAAGAGCCCTTAACTTGGCCGCATAATTGTTGTGGGCGGCCGTATCCAGGTTTCTTGCGACTGTGTTCTGTACCGCCTGCGGGATAAGGTATTCCACTGGGTCTTCTATCGTGATCACCTTGCGGTCTGGCGCCAGGCCAGCAATCAAGGACGCAAGTGTCGTGGACTTGCCCGAGCCTACCGTGCCGGCAAAGATGATCGCCCCGCCCTCGGACAACATCACCCGCTCGATAAGCTCGATCTGGTCTGGCAAATAACCCAGCTTCTGCAACGTGGGCAAATGGGCACAGGCATCGCGCTCAAGCAAGCGTAGGCATACACTGGGCCCGCTGTCGGCTGCCAGGGACGCCCAGCGCAACATGATCTCCCTGCCATCCACCATGCGCATCAGGCTTCCCTGCTGCTCTATCGTCGGATCGAACACCGCGCCATTGCCGCCGGCAATATCCATCCATGCCACTGCGAGCATGTCGACCAGCATGCTGGTGGGCATGCGGCGAAAACGATCAGGCGATATGTAGCGCCCTGAAAGGGTGTACTTCACTTCCGACTCGGGTTCCCGTAAACGCACATTCACGTGAAGGTCGCTGGCTCCGTTGCGCACACCCCACTCAACCAGGTCGTGAAAAGCATCGGCCAGTGCCGTCTTGGACTGGGAAAAGCGAACACTGGGCTGGCTGGCAAGTGATTGCGCGGTCACTTGATTACGCGCGATAGCCAGCAGCAATGGCGCAGCCAGGATATAGCGAGACGGGCTGGTCGGACCGTAGCCCGACTGGACAATCTGCCGGGCGAGCTCATCGGCCTGATCGCTGCCGACATGCTCGGCCAGCGCAAAAATGGCGACTGACTGATCCGTCAGCAGCACCGGGCACAGCCGAGCGGCCAAGGCATCGACATTGAATTGCGCACTTAATGAACGCGCAAACCCCGGAGACATACGGGCCAACTCGTCAGAACTGGACACCAACACCGCCTGGGCGCTATCAAAGCGCAATGAGATATCGGCGCCAGAGGCTGACGGCGCAACCAAGGAACGACGCCAGGGAGCAAAAGCAGCCATTACTTTGCCGTCCATAGAGCAGGATGCAGGCACAAGGTATGCGCTTCACCCTTGCGTTCAAGCTGGACACACGAGCCCGACATACCGTTCAGCATATAAGTGGAAGCCCCCGCTTTACCCCCCACCGGCAAGGCCTGCCCGCGCATATAAATGTAGGATTGCGTTCCGTCTGTGACTTCGGCAAGCAGCTTTTTGCCGACACCGTATATGGCCACAAGCTTGAGCGCGCCGCTGCGCGCATACTGGCCGCGGCTATCGGCACCCGCACCGCCGTCTTTACGCAAAGTGTTTTTGGCATAGCTAAGAGCCAGTTCGGTATCCAGCCGCATTAACTCGCGTACCGACATTTGCTCGGCGGCCAAGTCATCAATCCGTGCGGCAGATGCCAGGGCTGTACAAGGCGCGACTATAGCTGGAAGCGCCAGGGCTGCAATGACTGATCGCCATTTGCACCTATTGCGACGCAACGGAAGCGGCGGGAGAAACAGCCCGCTGACTATCATCGGAACCAGCATCAATTTCATAAAGCACTCCTTGAAGTGATAGATTCAAACCGCTGCTTTTCAAGCCTGGTCGTTCGATGTCGTGCAAACTCAATACGGCTTTGCTCCACTGCATGGATACGGTATGCGGCAGCAACAGGCTGCCCGAACGCAAAGGCCCGCTGAACTGCACTGAGCGACTTAAATAGCGGATCAATCCGGGAGGACGCGGCAGCGGTTGCCCGGCACCATCATTCGGGACAACAACAGGCAGCGGCGCCGGCTTGCCAATTTGCATCTGACTGAAAACAGGCTTTACGGCCTGCAAGGCACTGAATAAATCACGCTCGTTTTGCTGAGAGGTTTTCAATTGCCAAGCCGATAACGGCACCCCATGCCCCACAACGTTCCATACAGGCTGCGCCTGATCCATAGAAATGAATTCCACAGCCCAATGCCTGGGCGGGTCGGCCAGAAACTGGCTATTGCTAGCCTGGGCGTCGCGCCTTTCGTACCGCGCCTGGCAACGCCATTGCCGCAGTTGCGCCGTACATTCGGCCTGCCGCAACACCCAGCCATTGATGCGTACTGGCAATTCATACAAGGCATCCAATAGAACCTGCGTACCTTGCACCCCATGTACGACACGGTCTTGAACCGCCTTTTCAACCGCCCTCTTCCATGCCTGGACGGGATCGGTATTCGCTGCAGGAGCAGGCGTCTGCAGCTTGGAACCCAATACCTGCCCAAGCCGGGGAACCAGCAGGACCAGAACCAAGGCAAGCACAAACCCTTGCACCGGCCAGGGCAACACAGGCGTCCAACGAGTCAGGGTTCGCAACCGGCTATGCGGCGAGCAAGCTGCTTCTAAGGCGGCTAAACCGGGCTGCTGGGGCGCCTGCCCGCTGCCCAGCAGAACAAGTTGCGGATAGGCTTGACGCAGTTCGGCCAGCACAGGCTGCGCATCGTCGCGACAGCGATACAAACGATCAGTTCGGGCAACCACCGCCCCCTCATGAACGGCCACCAGCCAGCATCCGACTTTTTCAAGCTCCAGCAGCAAAGCAATCGTGCCGGTGGAAAACAGCTGCGCCACATTTTGAGCGGCAGAATGCAAGCTGTTTTTCCTTTGCGCCCGGCCTATTCTTAACGTGGCTACGCCTACCGAACAGGCCGACTCGCCTGCCAACACCATGTGCGTTGCCTTATGCTGCCTGGCAAGGCGCAGGGCGATGCGTTCTGCCTTACCCCCAAGCAATGGCAGCCACTCCAGACCAAAAACCAGCGTCACGGATTGCAAAGGAAGTACCAGCGTCTGTTCCGTAGCCATGCTGTCAGAACCCTTCCTCGACCTGCGCCGTAACAACCATGACGGTAGCCAAATGCTGGGCGGCTACCCGATCGCTGCCACCCAGGGCTAGTGGAATCCCGGGATTCAGGCGCCGACCCTCGGTTTCCTGCTGGCTGCGATCAAATCCCGAAATGTCCAAGGGCTGTCCAGGCTGCAAAACTACCTGCTGCACGGTTCCGTTGCGATCTATCGTTACCTGTTGCAGCTGCAGCGGATTGTCTTTGTCGCCGAAAGTGACGGTTTTAAGCGGCTGGGCTACCGTGTTGTCATAGGCGATAGACAACAGTATCTGTCCATCGTCCTGGGCATCAGGAACCAGCGTGATCAACGAGCCTACGGTTTCCTCACGCTGGCTT
>DATJCP010000473.1:0-7318 GCA_035514715.1 Candidimonas sp. | reverse complement strand
GATAATTTCTTGTTGGCAGAAGAATAACTCTGTGCTAGGATCTACCTATGTATAACGCTTTTTCCTTTGCTTTCTTTTATTTTATTTTTCCCCAGCCGCTGGTGGAGAAAGGGAAGCGTTGTACGCAGTAAAAAGAACCAAATTCCCAAAAAGCCGCCAGCTACGCTAGGCGGCTTTTTTTGTACCGCTTGCTAAGTTGACAATTACTCTGGAGTTAAGCTGTGTCGCACAATACTGATGATTTACGTATCCGGGAAATCAAGGAACTTAGCCCGCCAGCTCACGTTATGCGCGAGTTTCCATGCACCACCGAAATTTCGGCAACGGTTTACGACGCGCGTCAGGCTCTGCACAATATTTTGCAGGGTACCGATGACCGCCTGGCCGTGGTAATTGGCCCTTGCTCCATCCACAATACTGCGGGCGCGCTGGACTATGCCAAGCGCCTGATCGCACAACGCGAACATTTCAAGGGCGAGCTTGAAATCATCATGCGCGTTTACTTCGAGAAACCCCGCACGACAGTCGGCTGGAAAGGGCTGATCAATGATCCAGGGCTCGATGGCAGTTTCGACATCAATCGAGGCTTGCGCACAGCACGTGAATTGCTGATCGATGTCAACCAAATGGGCTTACCTGCTGGTTGTGAATTCCTTGACATGATCACACCGCAATACATTGCCGACCTGGTCTCGTGGGGGGCGATCGGCGCGCGTACAACAGAAAGCCAGGTCCACCGCGAATTGGCGTCCGGTTTGTCGTGCCCGGTGGGGTTCAAGAACGGAACCGACGGCAACGTCAAAATTGCAATCGATGCCATCAAGGCCGCTTCGCAGCCTCACCATTTCCTTTCCGTCACCAAGGGTGGCCATTCAGCCATTGTTTCCACCGTCGGCAATAACGACTGCCACGCGATCTTGCGTGGCGGTAAAACCCCTAATTACGATGCTGAAAGCGTGGCAGCCGCTTGCCAGACGCTGGTCAAGTCCGGATTGGAGCCTCGGTTGATGGTGGATGCCAGCCATGCCAACAGCAACAAAGATTACTTGAACCAACCACTGGTCATCGACGAGATCGCCCGCCAGATGGAAACCGGCAGCAACAGCATTTTTGGTGTCATGGTTGAAAGCCACCTGGTGGGCGGGCGTCAAGATATGGTTCCTGGGCAACCGTTGGTATATGGGCAAAGCATTACCGATGGCTGTATCGATTGGGATACCTCGGTCAAGGTGCTCGAACGCTTGTCGCAAGCCGTCAAGGCTCGCCGCCAGGCACGTGCGCAATCAGCAAATGCCCTGATCGGCAATCAGGCCTAAACATCGTAGTATTAGGCTGATCGATATACCGATAAGGTTAAGGAGTTTTATATGAATGCCCCCGCTCTTGTCCAGAATTTGCGCCGCGCGATTCCGGCTGGTTTTCTGGATGCGCTGAAAGATCGGTTTGGTGATCGGTTCTCGACTGCCCATGCGGTGTGCGAGCATCACGGCCGCGACGAGTCGCCGTATCCGCCCATGCTGCCAGACGGCGTTGTATTCGCCCTGAGCACAGAAGAGGTTGCCTGGGTGGCGCGGCATTGCAACGAGCATAGCGTGCCGTTGATTCCATACGGTGTCGGGTCGTCGCTGGAAGGTCACTTGCTGGCTATCCAGGGGGGCATCAGCCTTGACCTGTCGGGCATGAATAAATTGGTGTCGGTCCATGCGGAAGACTTCACCGCCACGGTGCAGGCGGGGGTGACCCGCAAGCAGCTTAACGACGAAATCCGCAATACCGGCCTGTTTTTTCCGATCGATCCCGGTGCGGATGCCAGCCTGGGCGGCATGGCGGCTACCCGGGCATCCGGTACCAACGCCGTGCGCTACGGCACCATGCGTGAAAACGTCATGTCGCTGAAAGTCGTGACTGCCGATGGGCGCATCATTGAAACGGCCAATCGCGCCAGGAAGTCTTCGGCAGGGTACGACCTGACGCGGGTTTTTGTTGGCAGCGAAGGTACCTTGGGCATCATCACTGAAGTCACCATACGTTTGTATCCCCAGCCTGAAGCCATTTCTGCGGCCATTTGCAATTTCGATACGCTTGAAGCCGCTGTGCAAAGCGTAATCGAAGTCATACAAATGGGTGTCCCGGTGGCCCGCGTCGAGTTCATGGATGCCTGGGCGGTGAAGGCTACCAATGCCTACAGCAAGCTAAGCCTGAAAGAATCGCCCTTGTTGTTGTTTGAATTCCATGGCAGCCCGGCGGGGGTCAAGGAACAAGCCGAAATCGTGCAAGGCATTACGCGCGATAACGGCGGCATGGATTTCCAGTGGGCTGAACAGCCCGAAGACCGAAGCCGGTTGTGGACGGCACGTCATAACGCCTATTTTGCCGGTTTGCAATTGCGGCCTGGCTGCCGCGCCAGCACTACCGATGTATGCGTGCCAATTTCCAGGCTCGCCGAATGCGTGTCCGAAACCGCCGCTGAACTTGACCAGTCCAGTTTTCCCTATACCATTGTCGGCCACGTCGGCGATGGCAATTTTCATGTCCTGATGCTGCTGGACTCTGAAAATCCGCAGGAATGGGAGGAATCCGAGCGTTTGAATCGCAGGCTGGTCGAGCGGGCCATTCAAATGGAAGGCACTTGCACGGGCGAGCATGGCGTGGGCTTGCATAAGATTGAGTTCATGCTTGCAGAGCATGGCCGTGATGCCCTGGATTTGATGGCAAGCCTGAAAAAGGCGTTTGATCCGAACAATATTTTGAATCCCGGGAAAATCATTCCAGCATCGTAAGAACCGGATGCCGACTAGCGGCACAATAATAAAGAGAGACAATGAACGATCCAACAATAAATCCGGCGACGGTGCCGGATTTTGCGGGGTTGCTGGCCAGGCTCAAGCCTGTTCTGCCAGAGCACTGCATTCTGTCCAAAATCGAAGATACCCGGCCTTACGAGTGCGACGGCTTGTCTTTGTATCGCTGCTTGCCGCCGGTCGTGGTGCTGCCCGAAACCGAAGAGCAAGTCATTGCCGTACTGCAGGCCTGCAAGGCATTCAATATTCCTATTGTGGCGCGCGGCGCCGGCACGGGTTTATCGGGTGGCGCCATGCCGCATGCGCAAGGGATCTTGCTGGGCTTGGCCAAGCTTAATCGCATAAAAAAAATCGATCTCGAATCAGCTACCGCTATTGTTCAGCCGGGTGTTCGCAACCTGGCAATTTCCGAAGCGGCAGCCCCTTATGGTTTGTACTATGCGCCGGATCCTTCCAGCCAGATAGCCTGTTCCATAGGCGGCAATATCGCTGAAAATTCCGGTGGGGTGCATTGTCTTAAATACGGTCTGACCATTCATAACGTATTGCGCGTGCGTGTGGTGACCATAGACGGCGATATCGTCGAGCTGGGTTCCGAAGCGCCGGATAGTCCAGGGCTGGATCTGCTGGCCGCTTTCATCGGCTCGGAAGGCATGTTGGGTGTAGTGACGGAAGTCACAGTCAAGTTGATTCCCTCGCCTGCCTGTGCGCAGGTCATCATGGCAAGTTTCGCCAGCGTCGAGGCCGCCAGCCTGGCAGTTACCAATATTATTGCCGGCGGCATTATTCCCGCCGGGCTTGAAATGATGGACAAGCGGGCGGTCCATATGGTTGAGCCTTTCGTCAAGGCAGGCTACGACCTGGAGGCCGAAGCAATCCTGCTGTGCGAATCCGACGGCACCGTAGAAGAAGTGGCCGATGAAATCGCCCGCATGGAAGAGGTCTTTCGGCTTGCCGGCGCCACGCGTTTGCAGGTGTCCCATTCCGAAGCCGAGCGTTTGTTGTTCTGGGCTGGCCGTAAAAATGCCTTCCCGGCCGCCGGCCGTGTTTCGCCCGATTATTACTGCATGGACGGCACGATTCCGCGCCGGCATCTGGGACGCGTTCTGGGTGCTATTGAACAAATGGAAGACGAGTACGGTTTGCGTTGCGCCAACGTATTTCATGCCGGTGACGGCAACCTGCATCCGCTCATCATGTTTGACTCCAACCAGCCCAACGAGGTTGAACGCGCTGAAAAATTCGGCGCCGCCATCCTTGAACTGTGTGTCCAGGTGGGAGGCACAGTCACAGGTGAACATGGTGTCGGCATCGAAAAAATAAACCAGATGTGTATTCAATTTACGCGTGAAGAGCTGGAGTTTTTCGGGGCGGTGAAAAGGGGCTTTGACCCATATGGGTTGTTGAACCCTGAAAAAGTCATACCCACCCTGGCGCGTTGTGCCGAATACGGCAAAATGCATGTGCATAACGGTGAAATCCGTTTTCCTGATTTACCTCGCTTTTAAGAGCCGGCAATGGACTTCGAATTATCTGAACTTTGTCAGCAAGTGATGACAGCCCGCGCGGCAGAGCGCCCAGTGTGCATAAAGGGCGGCGGCACGAAAAGCTTTTACGGCGAGCCGGGCGACCGCGGTACGATCAGCGATATGGCCGTGCTGAACCTGGCCGGCTACCAGGGAATTATTAATTATCAGCCATCCGAACTGGTCATTACGGCCCGTGCCGGAACTTTGCTTAGCGATATTGAAAAAGCCCTGGACGAGCAGAACCAGATGCTGGCTTTCGAGCCGCCGCGGTTTGGTCCCGCATCGACCATAGGCGGTTGTATCGCCAGCGGGCTCTCGGGGCCGCGTCGTATGGCGGCGGGCAGCGTGCGCGATTTTGTCTTGGGCACCAAGCTGCTCGACTCATCGGGCAGCGTGTTGTCGTTCGGCGGCGAGGTTATGAAGAATGTGGCGGGCTACGACGTATCGCGCCTCCTGGCGGGTTCTCTGGGCATTTTCGGCGCCTTGATCGAGGTTTCCATCAAGGTTGCGCCCAAGCCTTTCCAAGAAAAGACTCTGGTCATCGAGGCTACCGAGGCGGAAGCCCTGGGGCTTTTCACACAATGGCGGGGGCAGCCTTTGCCTATCTCGGCAACGGCGTGGTGCGCCGAGCAGGGCGAGGAGAAGGGGTTGCTGCATTTGCGCTTGTCCGGCAGTGAACCGGCAGTGCTGAATGCCGTTAAAAAATTGGGTGGTCAAGAATTGGCTCCAGAGCAGGCGCAGGCCTTCTGGAGTAGCTTGCGCGACCAAACGCATCCTTTCTTCCAGGCACGGCCTTTGTGGCGTGCAGCAGTACCGCCGCAAACGCCCGTGCTCGATGCGGGGCCGACCCTGATCGAATGGAATGGCGGTCAGCGTTGGCTTTCAGGGGTAGAGTCAGGCCCCGAGTTGCGCGCAAAGGTGAGCAGGCTTGGCGGTCATGCCACCTTTTATCGCCACGATGCCAGGCTGGCCGGCTTGCCCGTGTTCCAGCCTTTGCCGCCCGCAATCAAGAACATCAGCTTGCGCTTGAAGCAGGAAATCGATCCTGTGGGCATTTTCAATCCTAAACGTCTGTTCCCCGACTTCTGAGACCTTTATCATGCAAACAAATCTGGCATCATGGGTGCGTGATACTGACGAGGGTCAGGACGCCGACGAAATCTTGCGCCGCTGCGTGCATTGCGGGTTCTGCCTGGCTACTTGCCCCACCTATCAAATCCTGGGCGATGAGCGCGATAGTCCGCGCGGACGCATCTACCTGATGAAGCAGGTGCTGGAAGGCGTTGAGCCCACTCAGGCTACCCAAGAGCATCTGGATCGCTGCCTTACCTGTAGAAACTGCGAAACCACCTGTCCATCGGGCGTGGAGTATGGCGCTTTGGTCGATATTGGGCGCAATCTGGTCGATCAAAAAGTCCAGCGCCCGTTGTCGCAGCGGTTTACCCGGACACTGTTGCGCCGGGCATTGAATTCATCCCTGTTCGGTCCGGCAATGAAACTGGGCAGGTTGGTGCGCCCGATACTGCCTCAAGTTTTGAAAAACAAGATTCCTCAAGCGCGTGCTGTCGGTGCATTGCCTGCCAACGGAGCGAGGCATCCGCGCCAAGTGCTGATGCTGGCAGGGTGTGTACAGCCCGCCATGATGCCCACCATCGACGCGGCAACCATACGCGTGCTGGACGCCTTGGGTATAGGGACGCAGGTGGTGCCTGGTGCAGGCTGCTGCGGCGCGATCAATTTTCATTTGGATGCCCAGGAAGCAGCGTTGGAACAGATGCGGATCAATATCGATGCTTGGCTGCCCTTGATCGATAGCGGCAAGGTCGAAGCTATCATCATGAACGCTTCGGGTTGCGGCGCGATGGTCAAGGAATACGCCCACCATCTGCGCCACGACGCCGACTATGTCGCCAAAGCTTTGCGGTTGGTGGACAAAGTGCGCGATGTGGCTGAAATCGTGGCGCCTCACGCGCTTGAACTCAAGGCCTTGATGAAAACGGCGCCAGCGCCAGTGGCGTTTCATCCGCCTTGTACGTTGCAGCACTGGCAAGGCTTGCGCGGGGTCAGCGAACGGATGCTGGTCGATCTGGGCTTTACGCTCAACCCGTTTGTCGAGTCCCATTTGTGCTGCGGCTCGGCGGGAACCTATTCGGTCACGCAGCCCGAATTGTCCCAGGCGTTGCGCGACCGTAAGCTTGACGCTATCCAGGCTGCACAGCCCGATTGCATTGTTTCGTCCAATATCGGCTGTATTACGCATTTGCAAAGCGGTACGACGACACCGGTGCGGCATTGGATCGAAGTCGTTGATGTAGCGTTGGGGGCGGGCGATTCGCTTTCGTAAAAGGTAGAACCGTCTAAAATACTTGCATGGCTAAAATATCTGCATCAAAAGGGCGCGTTGTCGTGGGCATGTCGGGGGGCGTCGATTCGTCGGTGACCGCTTGGTTGTTAAAGGAGCAGGGCTACGAAGTGGTGGGCCTGTTCATGAAGAACTGGGAAGACGATGACGACTCCGAATATTGTTCTACCCGGCAAGACTGGTTGGATGCGGCAAGCGTTGCCGACCTGGTAGGGGTCGACATCGAGGCGGTAAACTTCGCGGCCGAATACAAAGATCGGGTATTTGCCGATTTTTTACGTGAGTATTCCGCCGGCCGCACGCCTAATCCCGACGTCTTGTGCAACGCTGAAATCAAATTCAAGGCATTTCTTGATCATGCCATGTCGCTGGGCGCCGATCATATCGCCACCGGACATTATGCGCGGGTGCGTACCGTGCAAACCGAGAGCGGCGAGCAGCACCAGTTGCTGAAGGCTTTGGATCACACCAAAGATCAAAGCTATTTTTTGCACCGCCTGAACCAGAAACAATTGGCCAAGACGCTTTTCCCTCTAGGTGAAATACCCAAGACGGAAGTGCGGCGCATGGCGCAGGCCTTGCAATTGCCTAACGCGGCCAAGAAAGACTCCACTGGTATTTGCTTT
>DATJCP010000472.1:0-7740 GCA_035514715.1 Candidimonas sp. | reverse complement strand
CACCAGCGCCTGCGCACCGGCGAAACGCGCCGCCAGCTCATTGATGTCGGTAACGCTATCATTGAAAACAGTGACGTCGTGTCCGGCCAGCTTGCCAAAGCAATCCAGATGCCGGACGCAATCCTGATAATCATCGGGTATGACGATACGCATAACTATCCTTTGACTTATGATTAATGCATGACTACCTGGTATATCTTGCCTAATGGCAACATCAAGCACACAAGCGGGCTGGAATTACAGCCTGAGCAAGACTGGTTCCCCACGTCCGACAGCATGGAACTGTTTACACAGCACGAACGCGGCAAAGGCGCATCGGATGTACAAATTGTGAAGTACATGATGGACCTGGCCCGCGACGGAGAAAAGTGGGTGCAAGACAACCTGACGTGAAGGCCACGGCTTTTTATAGCGCGACGAGGTCGGTTTTATAGCGCGCGGCACGCTCTGCATAGCCCTTGGCATTCTTCTGCAGGTTGGCCACGTCTTCATCCGTCAGGGTGCGCACGACTTTGGCAGGCGCGCCCAGGATCAGCGAGCGCTCAGGAAACACCTTGCCCTCGGTAACCACGGCGCCCGCACCAACCAGGCTATTCTTGCCGATGACCGCCCTGTTCAGGACAATGGCCTGAATGCCGATCAGCGCGCCGTCTTCAATGGTGCAGCCGTGCAGCATGGCCTGATGGCCGATAGTGACGTTTTCGCCTATGGTCAGCGGGCAACCTGGATCGGTATGCAGGACTGCGCCTTCCTGGACGTTGGAACCTTTGCCGACAACGATAGGTTCGTTATCGCCCCGTATGACCGCGCCCGGCCAGATGCTGCTGTTGGCCTCTAGTGTTGCCAGCCCGATAACAGTAGCCTCTGCAGCGACATAAGCAGAATCATGCACGCAAGGGGTCAACTCGCCCAGTTTATAGCAGGTCATAGTATGGGATTCCTGAAAATAGTTGTTACCTAAAAGAATCGTAGCACAAGGCATAGCCCGGCAATTACTGTACGATGCACTCTTTGCATCTTGGCCTACTGCCGTGCCAAAACCCAATATCTACATCATCAGTTTGCAGGCAGCGCAAGACAGAAGGGCCTTCATGCGCAAACAGCTCGATGAGCTTGGCGTTGCCTACGAATTCTTCGACGCCATACATGGCGCCCAGAACCCCGACCATTATTTATTCAAGAAATACAACGACACAAAGCGCGCCTCGGTACGAGGTGCAAATGCATCGTTGCGATTTTCCCAACTGGGCTGTTTTGCAAGCCACTACCTGCTATGGGAACAATGCGTACAAGAAAACGCACCCATCATTATTATTGAAGACGACGCCGTACTCCTGCCGCCTTTTATGTCGTTCTACGAAAGCGCTGATATCTTCGCCGCGTACTACGGCCTGGTCTGGCTGCAGCCTAGCAGAAAGGTCGACAAGCAGGCAGGCCAGAGCCTGGAAAAAATCGGCCCCTTTACCGTCAAGAAGTTTGCCAAGGGCTTTTCAGGAACCACCGGCTATTTGATCACGCCCCAAACCGCGAAAACCTTGCTCCACTATTGCTCGGAATGGATATATCCGGTTGACAACACCATGGACAGGTTTTACGACCATCAGGTCGAAGCAATAGGCCTTGATCCAGTATGCATCGCCCAGGACGACGACTTCGAGTCATCTATCAATGTGGCGTCGACCGACGTCGGCAAGCGCACTATTTCCGACACCTTGCGCAGGGAATACGCCAACCTGAAAGACAACGCCAACAGGCTGCGGCACAACCTGGTGTTCTATATAAAAACGGCCTTGCGTTAACGGGCTGGCTTACGCCATACACTGGCCAGCCATGGCTGCTGCTCGCGCGGCAACCCTTGCGGACGGTAGTAGTGCTCAAGCTCGGCAAAACCCGCAGCGGTCACAAATGCACGCCAGGCATCGATATCGTGGTACGCCCCATAACGCCCGCTGTTCCAGCCTTCTTGATTCTGCCCGCGCGGATTGGAGCTGAACAGAACCCCATCCGGTTTCAGGCAGGCATACAGCTGACCCAATACACTAGGTAATGCGGCAGTTGGCACATGAAATAAAGAAGCATTGGCGAAGACCCCGTCAAACGTATCGACAGGCAGATCCAGCGCCAGGAAATCCTGCTGCCACACCTCGCAGCCAGACTCGACCTTGGCTATCGCCACGAAGGACTCAGCACCGTCCAGCCCCGTTGCGGTATGCCCCATTGCGGTAAACGTCTTCAGGTCGCGCCCCGGTCCGCAACCGAAATCCAGGATACGGTAGGGCGGCGTGCCATGGATATGGCGCAGCAAGGCGTCGATATTCTGGCTGACGTCATGATCCTGCGTACCCGCCTTGAAGCTGTCCGCATTCTGATTGTAATAACCCAGGGTCGGGGCCGAGATATTCTGTAAATCGCCCGCGCTGTTTGCCATGATGAGCCTCAGGTCGATGAGGGCTTTTGCCAGCCCTGCACAAAAGCGGCCACAGGCTGCCGCTTGCCGCCGGCTTTTTGCAGTTCCAGCAGCCGCAGCACGCCGTCAGCAGTAGCGATGTCGATACCGTGTGCGTTGGCTTGCAGCACTTCACCTGGTGCCCCCTGCTGCGGCGCATCGATTGCTTGTGCCTTCCAGACTTTTACCGGGTCGGACAAGCCAGGCAGGCGCAAGGTAGCGCCCGGCACGGGATCAAACGCGCGAATGCGGCGTGCCAACACGGCAGCGGACTGAGAGAAATCCAGCGGTGACTCTGACTTGTCCAGCTTGGCGGCATACGTTACGCCCTGCTCGGGTTGCGGCTGCGCAAGCAGCGTCCCCCGCTGCAACCCGTCTATGGCTTGAACGATGGCCTGGGCGCCCAAAACAGCCAGTTCATCGTGCAAACCAGCTGCATTGTGCTGATCAGTGATCGGCAACACGCTGGTCAGCAGCATGGCGCCCGTATCCAGGCCTTCATCCATCAGCATGATAGTGACGCCGGTTTCGTGGTCTCCGGCCTCGATGGCGCGCTGTATGGGCGCCGCACCGCGCCAGCGGGGCAACAGGCTGGCATGGATATTGAAGCAGCCATAGCTGGGGAGATCCAGTACCCACTGAGGCAGGATCAGACCGTAGGCAGCCACCACCAGCAGCTCGGGCTTGGCGGCCAGCAACGCCTCGCGCGCTGCCTGTGCCTCTTCGGGATACTTGCCGTCCAGTCGCAAGCTGCGCGGCTGGCAGACGGGAATATTTGCCGCCAGCGCCGCCTGCTTGACCGCGCTGGGCGTGAGCTTGAGGCCCCGGCCGGACGGGCGGTCGGGCTGGGTCAATACCAGCGGAATGTCATGCCCCGCGGCAATAAGCGCGTCGAGCGCCAAACGGGCAAACTCGGGAGTGCCGGCAAATACGATACGCATAGTAATAACAACGCCAATTCAAAAGTGGAATGGGCATGATACCAAGCGAAGTCGGCAAGGTCAGGCTTTCAGGGCCTCGCGCTCTTGTTTGCGCAAGCGGGTCTTGATGCGGTTTTGCTTCAGGACGGACAGGTATTCAACGAATACCTTGCCCATCAGGTGGTCCAGTTCGTGCTGTACGCAAACAGCCAGCAGCCCTTCGGCGTCGAATTCAATGGTTTCACCTTTTTCATTCAAGGTGCGAACGCGAATGCGTGCCGAGCGCTGGACTTCGTCGTATACGCCAGGGACCGACAAGCACCCTTCTTCGTACACCTGGGTGTCTTCGCTTTTCCAGATGATTTCAGGGTTGATCAAGACGAGCAGATCATTGCCATCTTCGGAAACATCAATGACCACCACCCGTTCATGCACATCGACCTGAGTGGCGGCCAAACCAACACCAGGGGCGTCATACATGGTTTCAGCCATGTCGCGGATAAGCGTGCGAATACGGTCGTCGACAACTTCAACCGGCTTGGCAACCTTGTGCAAGCGCGGGTCGGGATATCGAAGAATAGGAAGCAAAGCCATGTAGCGTGGTCCGAAAATCGTCTAAGTCTCTATGATAAAACAAATTTTGCCTTGAGGACGAACCGCGCTATGACATTTCGCTGTACTTCGTCGTCAAAATCCGCCGTACTCTGTGCCACACTTACGCATGCACCTGACTTTATCCACTGAAGAACTCAGCGCCTGGGTACGCCTGTCGCTGGAACCCGGCCTGGGCCCCGCCCAAGCCCGCAGCCTGCTGGCCGCCATAGGCCTGCCGCAAGACATCTACGCGATGTCGGCGATAGGGTTGGGCAAATTCCTGCCCGACGACCTGGCGCGCCAGTTGAAGCAAACACCCAGCAACGAAGTCCAGGAAGCAATACACAATACATTGCTGTGGCTGGAGCATCCCAACCATCACCTGCTAACACTGGCCGACCCAGGCTATCCGCGCGCGCTGCTCGATACCCACGATCCGCCCATCCTGCTGTATGCAAACGGCAACCTGAACTTGCTTGCCAAACCCATCATTTCCATTGTGGGCGCACGCAGCGCCAGCGCAGGAGGCACGGACAACGCCCGCGCATTTGCCCGCTATCTGGCTGAACGAGGCTGGTGCATAGCCAGCGGCCTGGCTTTGGGGATAGACACAGCGGCGCACGAAGGCGCCTTGCTGGCAGGCCCGGCAGGCGCCGGCACTATAGCCATTCTTGGCACAGGCATAGACATCGTCTACCCGGCCCGCAATCGCGACCTGGCCCACCGGATTGCCCAGGACGGCATCCTGATATCCGAGTTTCCCTTGGGCACGCGCGCCCTTCCCTACCAGTTTCCCAAACGCAATCGCCTGGTTGCTGGCATCGCCCGCGGGGTACTGGTCGTTGAAGCCGCCAAGCAAAGCGGATCCCTGATTACCGCAAGGCTGGCCTCGGAAATAGGCAAAGAGGTTTTCGCCATTCCCGGCTCCATCCATTCTCCCCTGTCGCGCGGCTGCCATGCCCTCATCCGGCAAGGCGCCAAGCTGGTGGAGTCCGGCCAGGACATACTTGAAGAGCTGGGTTCGTCAGCTGCGGAACCCTCGGCGCCCGGCAAAAAGCCAAGGCAGCCTCGCCAACAGCCCGCCGCCGATACCAACGGCCTGCTGGTACTGGAGGCACTAGGCTATGATCCCGTCCACCTGGATACCTTGCAAGAGCGTAGCGGACTCGATGTTGCAACACTGACCGCCCGCCTACTGGATTTCGAACTACAAGAAGTCGTCGCACGGCTGGACGATGGCCGTTTCCAGCGTCGTTAACCGGCCAAAGTTAACGGGTATTATTTATAGTTGAACCCGCTATATGATATTTGCCATTTCCTGCCACCACATGAAGGAATATTTCCATGTCTTTACCGACTAAAGTCAAAATCGTCGAGGTTTCTCCCCGCGATGGGCTGCAAAACGAAAAAGAATTCATAGCCACATCCATAAAGACCGAGCTTATCGACCGCCTGTCGCAAGCCGGGTTTCCCAATATCGAGGCAGTATCCTTCGTTTCCCCCAAATGGGTGCCACAAATGGCTGATGGCGCCGACGTCATGGCCAGCATCCAGCGCAAGCCAGGCACTATTTACTCGGCGCTGACACCCAACCTGCGCGGTTTCGAAGGCGCACTGGCTGCCGGCATCGATGAGGTCGTGATTTTCGGCGCCGCCAGCGAAGCCTTTTCCCAAAGAAACATCAACTGTTCCATCGCCGAATCAATAGCGCGTTTCGAACCTGTTGCCCAAGCCGCCAAAGCAGCCGGCCTGCGTCTGCGGGGCAGCATCAGCTGCGCCCTGGGTTGCCCCTATCAAGGCGAAACACCCATCGCATCGGTCGTTGACGTAGCCAAACGTTACCTGGCCCTGGGCTGCGATGAAATCGACGTTGCCGACACCATAGGAGTCGGTACGGCCCAGCGTGTCGGACAGGTTATGCGAGCGGTCACCGAAGTCGTCGACCCTGCCCGTATATCGGGACATTTCCACGATACCTACGGCCAGTCGCTGGCCAACATCCTGGCGGCGCTGCAAGCGGGCGTTTCCATTTTTCATACATCGGTAGCGGGCCTGGGCGGCTGCCCTTACGCCAAAGGCGCCACCGGCAACGTCGCGACCGAAGACGTCCTTTACATGCTGCGCGGAATGGATATCGATACGGGCATCGATCTCGACGAAGTTGTCGACATCGGGCAATGGATATCCAGTCACATCGGGCATAAATCCTCCAGCCGCGCAGGCAATGCCCTGGCTGCACGCAGGGCCGCCCAGTGATATTTTCCGCACAACATACACCCAGCGAACAAGAACGTTCCGAGCTGTTCGAGGCCATAGGGCCGCTGCCTTTACAAGGTGTAGCCTGGCCCAGGTGGATCAAGATACTTGCCTGCCTGGTCCTGGCACTTATCGGCCTGCTTATCATCCAAACCGCCGCAGGCCCCACCGGAAGATCCATCAGCCCCATGGTCTCGGGCAGTATCCTGTTGTGCTTTCTGGGCTTGCTGGTACTGGCCCGCTACATGCTGGTTTCTGAAACACGCATTACGCACAAGGGTATAGAGCAGTCCTGGATCAGTCGGCGCGAAGTCGCTTGGGAAGATATCCAGTTTGCCAAATTCATTCCCCTAGTGGCGTCGAAGCGCCTGATTTGCTTTACGACGCGCGGGCGACCAGTCGTATTCCAGGCCGGAACGCGCGAACTGCAAATTGCCTTTGCACGCATTGCTCTGGTATACCGGCGCCGGAAGTAGCCCTCCCCGCGCAATAGTCGTACACTGCGCCAATTAACCTGTCAATTCCAGGTTAACCCTAAATAAAACGGCTTTTGTTCCGTTATTACGTTCTTGATCTTCTTTCCTAGGGAACCCAATGTTTTTGTTCAAAAAAATGGCCGCTACCGCATTGGCCAGCGCGATGTGCGCAGCAATCGCGCCCAGCCTGTCGTACGCCGATGACGCATGGCCATCCAAGCCCATCACCCTCATAGTGCCCTACGCAGCAGGCGGCTTTGCCGATACCCGCATGCGCTTGCTGGCACGTGAACTGGCCGACGAAATCAAAACCAGCGTTGTCGTCGAAAACAAGGCTGGCGCGGGCGGCGTTATTGGCACGGCACAGATTGCCAAAGCCAAGCCCGATGGCTACACCATAGGCAGCGGCAACCTGGCTCCTCTATCGGTCAACCCGACCTTGATGCCGAAAAACGTGCCCTACGATGTCACGAAAGACTTCGCTCCTATCATACTGGTCGAAGAAAGCCCCTTGATCCTGAGCGTCAACAACAACGTTCCCGTCAAAACGCTTAACGACCTGATCGCACTGGCCAAGAAAGATCCAGGCAGCTTGACGTTCGGCTCGTCGGGTGTGGGCGGCGCTCACCACTTGTCAGGCGAGTTGTTCGCTTCCGACGCGGGTTTGAAGCTATCCCACGTACCTTACAAAGGCGGCGCGCCTGCTGCTACCGACTTGATGGCCGGCCACATCGACATGATGTTCGAAATGGGCTATGCCGCCATGCCTGCGATCGACGCCAAGAAAGTCCATCCGATTGCAGTAACCAGCGCCAAGCGCCTGGCCTTGCTGCCCAATGTACCGACCATGGCTGAATCAGGCCTGACCGGCTTTGAGTCGTACAACTGGCAAGGCATCATCGCCCCCGCAGGCACGCCCGAAGACGTTATCCAGAAGCTGAATACTGCGCTCAACAAAATCCTTCAGAAGCCTGAAGTCCTGAAAGCCTTTGAAGTCACCGGCGGCCAAGCAGCTGGCGGCACCTCTGCAGAGTTCGGCAAGTTCATC
>DATJCP010000471.1:0-13678 GCA_035514715.1 Candidimonas sp. | reverse complement strand
TCTACGGCATGGTCGCCAAGAAAGGCTGATATCCGCCTAGGCCCTTTGCTGGGCCACACAAAAGACTCAGGGGCACACCGATTATCGGGTGTCCCTTTTCATTTCTCGGTATCAAACAGCAGCGATGTTGCTAAAGCCTAGGCGAATCACCTAAAATACTACCAAGTATCATTAAGGAGACATAAATGGGATTGCCACTAGAAGGTTTGCTCGTCATCGCCGTTGAACAAGCGGCTGCAGCGCCGTTCGCCTCATCCCGGCTGGCCGACGCCGGAGCACGGGTGATAAAGATTGAAAGAGCGCAGGGTGACTTTGCTCGTGGCTACGACAATGCTGTATCGGGAGACAGCACCTATTTTGTCTGGCTGAACCGGGGCAAAGAATCTATCGTCCTGGATTTCAGCAACGAAGAAGAACTGGCCCTCTTAAGGAATATGATTTCGCAGGCCGACGTCCTGATCCAGAATCTTGGACCCGGCGCCGCAGAACGTGCAGGCTTTGGCTGGCAAGCAATGCGTGAACTCAATCCTCGCCTGATAACCTGCGATATCACTGGATACGGCGAGACCGGCCCTTACGCTGGCAACCGTGCCTACGACCTACTGGTGCAAGCGGAAACCGGCATATGCTCGGTTACAGGAACACCCGAAGCACCTGGCCGCATAGGCGTGTCCGCATGCGATATCGGCACCGGAATGTATGCCCATGCCGCCATCCTGGAAGCCTTGATGGAACGCAGCCAAACCGGGCAAGGCAGTGCCATCCATGTCTCGCTGTTTGACTCGATGAGCGATTGGATGAGCGTACCGCTGCTGCATTACGATTGCGCGGGCACAGTATGGCCACGTGTAGGCTTGTCTCATCCGACGATTGCGCCTTATGGCGCCTTTTCTGTCAAAGACGGCAAGCAAATACTGGTCGGCGTCCAGAACGATGGGGAATGGAAGCGGTTCGCCACTGGCGTACTGCAGCGCCCCGACTTGCTCGAACAAGAAGAGTTCGCTTCGAATGGCAATCGCGTAATCAATAGGGCTGCGCTGGATGGCATTGTGTCGCAAGTTATGTCGACGCTGACCCTAGACGAAGCGAATGCAAGAATGATAGCCGCCAAGGTTGCCTATGCATCGGTAAACACGGTCGCCGAACTTTCAACCCATCCGCATTTACGCCGAACCCCCGTTCAAACCAAAGGAGGCCAGGTCGATATCGTTGCCCCACCCTATCAGTTCCGAGGAAAGCCGCGCACTTACGGCCCCGTGCCCGCCCTGGGCGAACACACAGAGACAGTGCGCACTGAATTTTCCACTGCAAAGGTAAACTGACGCGCTCCCTTACTAGCTCCGCTGCGACTGCCATGCCGAAAAACACTCAGACTACTGCAAAAGCAAAAAACACCCCCGATAACGCCAAGGCGGTAACGGCTGGCAAGCTAAGCAGTGCGGACAAGTCCAGCGCCATTCTGGATGCTGCCGCATTGGTTTTCATGGAGCTGGGCTTTGCAACCGCCTCGGTCGATGACATCAGTGCGGCGTATGGCGCCACAAAAGGGATTATTTATTATCACTTCAAAAATAAATCGACCCTGTTTTTCGCGGTACAGCGGCGGGCCATGGAAATGACGCGCGAGGCCATCGAGCCTCACGCACTTTCTAAAGATCTGCCATCCAAGAAAATCTACAACATGGCGCATGCGCATACGCTATTGATCATGCACCATCTGTCTTATCTGCGCGTTGCAGCCCAAGGATTGGAACTGCACCTAAGCGGCCGAACCAGCACGAAAGAACGCGCAGAACTGCAAGCAATCACCGATCTACGCGACAGCAATGAAATGATGTACGTGCAAGTGATTGAAGAAGGCATCAAGGCCAAGGAATTCAGCAGCGTCGACCCCAAGCTATGGGTCAAACCGCTGCTGGGCGCGTTGAACTGGACCTCCCGCTGGTACCGCCCCCGGCCGCAAGAAACCGATGCCGACCGGGAACGGCTTGCTCACGAGATTGCCTCGTTCGCACTGCAGGCATTCAAGCAGTAATCCGGCTGTCCTTGCCCAGCCTGCCCGCGCCATAGGCGCAGGCAGGCGCGCACGGCCTATTGTTTTGGTATCTCGAACTGATTTACAAGACGGCTTTCACGCTGTATTTCATCACGCTGAAACTTGCGTAATTCCTCTCCAGTGCCGAGAAAAGGCATATAGTTATTCTGGGTTAGGAACTCAGCGGTTTCCTTGTCTGCATAGACGTCGAGCAGGGATTTCTCCAATTTCCCAAGCACGGGCTTAGGCGTATCGGCAGGAGCAAAAACACCCCACCAAGCCACTTGGAAAAATTCTTTGTAGCCCAACTCCTGCACTGTCGGCAGATCAGGCTGGGTGGGCAATCGTTTATCGATCGTCGCAGCCAGCATTCGTAGTTTGTTGGCCTGCAATAGCGATAACGCACCGCTGTAATCGGCGATCACAAAATCCACCTGCCCGCCGGCAAGATCGGTCAGGGCAGGCGCCGCACCTTTATAAGAAATGACATTGGCCTTGCCGCCCACAAGAGACATCAGCCATTCACCTGCAATATGGTAAGTGGCGCTACCGCTACCGTAGTTGAGCGTGCCAGGATCTTTCCTGGCCTTCTCGAAAAACTCTTTGGCCGTTTTGTACGGGGAATTAGCAGGAACAAAAAGCCCCATCGGTCCATATGCGAGCCGCGCAACCGGGGCAAAGTCCTTGAGCGGGTCGTAGGACAGATTGTTATATAAAGCGACGTTGGTGGTTACCGGGCCATTCGCGGCAAACAATAAAGTATGTCCATCCGCAGGCGAAGTAATGACATGCTTCGCAGCAATGATGGCATTGCCCCCAGCCCGGTTCTCGACCACGACAGGCTGGCCAAGCGTTCCCTCAAGGCGCTTGGCCGTGTAGCGGGCGAGCTTGTCCGTTCCTGTACCAGGCGGATAAGGAACAATAAGCTTAATCGGCTTATCGGGATAATCGGCCAGGACAGGCCCCGGCATAACGATAAAGGCGGCAAGCAATGCACCCGTAAGGTGCGTGCGGATCGTATTCATAAGCGAACTTTATCTCCATGAGTTCACAGTTTTTCACCGCACCACCGATGCGATGATTTGGGATCCTGAGGGATCTCTTATTACGTATTAAGAACGACGCGCCCAATGACCTCACGGGAGGACACGGCGGATAGTGCCTGTCGGAATTCCGCCATTGGATATGTGCGCCACGTATGCGGCTGCAAATGCCCTTCAGCAGTCCAGGCCAGCAATTGATCGAAAGCAGCTCTTACCTTTTCAGCGGTCCCCGGCAGCGCCGGCTGACGAGCCCAACCCATGTAATAGCCCCAGTAAAGCCCAATGACGGTAATGTTTTTAACCAAGACGATATTGGCCGGAATTTGCGGGATGATTCCGCCTGCAAAACCCATGGGAATAATCCGGCCCTCAGGCGCTATGCAACGCAACGAGTCATCGAATGTCTTTCCGCCCACAGGATCGAAAATGACATCAGCCCCTCGCCCGTCAGTCAGCGCCAAGACCTTATCGCGGAAGTCTTCGTCTTTGTAGTTAATGCCAACATCGGCACCATGATCCAACGCGGCCTGGACTTTGGCTGCAGAGCCCGCTGTAGCAATAACGCGTGCGCCCAAGCGCCTGCCGATTTCGATCGCCGCCAAGCCGCTTCCCCCTGCGGCGCCATGCACCAGCAAGACCTCTCCCGCTTGCAGCGAAGCCCGCCATGCCAAGGCACCGTAAGCGGTTGCGTAGATGGTCGGAAACTGCACTGCGGCATCGAAACTGACCTTTTCAGGCAATCGAAATACGGTCTCTTCAGGCGCCACAACCTGTTCTGCAAACCCACCGGTTTTGACACCTGCCACCACGCGGTCGCCCGGCTTGAACAGGGCGGCTTTGGGGCCACACTCCATGACAATACCGGCAACCTCCGTACCAGGCGTAAATGGGGGCGCATGCTTGTTTTGGTGTTTTCCTTCCATCACCAACAGATTGGCAAAACTGACCCCGATCGAGTGGACAGCAATGCGCACGCCCGTATCTATCAGCTCAGGCGGCGCCACCTCTTCCACGGCCGCCTTATCCAACCCCAGTTCACGGCACACTACGGCTTTCACGACACCGCTCCGTGACGCCCCGCTCCCGACGCAAAACGGCGAGCCCCCTGCTCTGCCTCCTTCAGTCTCGCCTGTATCGATAGCTCGGCTTCGCGGTCAATGGCAGCGCTCAGCGCCAATGCTTCTTGCTCATAAGCAGATTGCCGGTCTGACAACATGGCAACCTGCGGGAATGCAGCAAGGGTCAAAGCCAACTCCTCGGCACATGCTCGCGCCTGCCCATTTGGCACCACCCGATTCACCAACCCCATTTGCTCTGCTTTAACGGCATCGACTTTGCGCGCCGTCAGCAACATATCCAGGGCATTGCTCATACCGATAAGGCGCGGAAGGCGGACCGTCGTGCCATCGCTCATGGGTACCCCCCAGCGCCGGGAAAGCACGGCAAATGTGGCGTCCTCTTCAGCAACGCGCAAATCACACCACAATGCCACCCCCAGCCCGCCCGCACACGCATAACCGGAAACAGCGGCGATAACCGGCTTACTCAGAGGACGGCGCAAAGGACCATCGGCGCTGCCAGCCCACGGCTCATAAGCAACACCACCGGCCAACTCTTTCAAGTCGGCGCCTGCGCAAAAAGCTCCACCTGCTCCCCAGAGCACGGCCACTTTTGCATTGGAATCGGCCTCAAACTCGTGAAAAGCATCTGCCAGAAGTTGCGTCGCCTCTCGGTCCAGCGCATTGCGCACTTCCGGCCGGTTAATGATGATGGTGGTGACAGGGCCGGATTTCTCGACCAGAATTTTGAAAGTCATTAGCAAATTCAATCCGTTAAAAAACACAACAAAACAGCTTCCTTACACCTTTGAAATGCGCGCGGCGCAATCTGTCATTCGGTGTGTTGGCTACGTTCCAGGCTGGCGATTTCATTTTGCCCATAGCCCAACTCCTCAAGCACCGAACGGGTGTGCTGCCCAAGGCGCGGCGGCCCTGTACGGATAGCTCCCGGCGAATCGGACATAACGATGGGTAGGTTGGTCATCAGCAGCTTTCCTTCGCTGTCGTGATCATGCTCGACAAAGAAACCGACATCGGCCAAGTGAGGATCGTGGCGCATAGCCTCTAAGCTATAAGAGGGGCTGGCCGGAATATCGGCACTTTCGAAAAGTGTCAGCCACTCTTGCGTCGACCGCTGCTGCAAACCGCCTTCGACCATTTGATAAAGCGCGTCGATATGGGCCATTCGGCTGCCAATATCTGAAAATCGAGGGTCAGCCTCCAACTCAGGGCGGCCAAGCAGCGCAAATAAACGCCCCCATTGCTTGTCGGTATTGGCAATGACACAAAGAAAACCATCCTTGGTTGCCAATGGCCGATGGAACGAGCCGAACACACGGGAATAGCCCAGCGGGCTGGCCGGCTCATCGGGCGATGCGGGCGCCAGAACAGCATCTGCCATATGCTCGAACAGGTTGAAGGACGCCATCGATTCGAACATCGGCACATTCACTTCCTGGCCTCGTCCTGTTCGTTCCCGATGCACCAATGCTGTCGAAATGGCATAGGCCAGGAAAACGCCGCACAGCTTATCCGTCATCAGCATTGGCGCATAACCCGCCTGCCCGGTCATCCGTTCATTCAAGCCGGAAATTCCGCTCAACCCCTGGATCACGTCATCGTAGGCAGGCCGATCAAAATACCTGCCTTGCGCACCGAAACCTTGAGCGCTTGCATAAATCAAACGTGGATACTCTGCCGACAACTGTTCATAAGAGAGCCCCAGCTTGCGCATCGCCCCATCGCGCATGTTATGAACAAATACGTCTGTGCTTGCCAACATATGGTGCAGAGCTTTTACAGATTCCGGCGATTTCAGGTCCAGAACCACACTGCGTTTGTTGCGATTCAGGTTCAAGAAAAACGAACCCATCGACGGCGTTCGTGTCTTGCCGATTTTGCGTGTCGGGTCGCCTTGAGGGGGTTCGATCTTGATTACATCGGCCCCCATGTCTCCCAGCATCTGGGTCGCCACAGGACCAAACACGAAATTAGTCGCATCAAGTATGCGGATACCTGCCAATGGACCTGTCATTTCTGTCGCCATGTATGAAGTGGGTAATTGAACAACTCATACAAATAATACTACTAAGTATCATTTTATGGAAATACAGGAAAGCCATTGAGCAACAACAAAACATCATGAAAGAAACCACACCATCGTTACAATACGCTATACGCTTGTCCCCGCTGTCTGGAGGCCTTATGGATAATCCTCGATATCAAAACGAATATACGCCGCACCGCTTCTGGCAAAAACTGGGGCCGCTGGTCCAATCCGCCGGCCGTTCCACTTTGGAAAAGGCCCTTTATTTGTACTACGCCGTGCAAGACGCCAACACGCCCAAATGGGCCAAACGCGTTATTTACGGCGCACTGGGCTATTTCATTTTTCCGCTGGATGCCATTCCCGACCTCGCACCGCTTGTAGGCTATACCGATGACCTCAGCGTCATGGCGGCAGCCCTGGCAACGGTCGCTTTCTACATTACGCCGCAGGTCAAAGAACAGGCCCACCACAAACTAGACGAATGGTTCGGTAAACCCACCGCCAACGCCTATACGGATGCGTGAGGACCACATAGCGGCCACCCCTGGCTTTGCGGGCTACTGGCTGGCTGAAACCTTGCGCCTGCGCGAAGCGCTATGGGGGCCTTTGGAAGACGCCAGCGAAGTGCGCCAGGCTCGCGCGCAAGGCCGCGGCTTCACGCATAAACTGCTATTGCGCGCCCAACTGCTTGGACGGCGCGAAAAGCTGAACCTACTGATAGAAAAATGGACACGAGGCTCCAAACTGGCCTTGCTCGGCATGTGGGTCGTAGCCATATTGGCAGGAGCCGCAGCCGCCCTGGGCGCGCTGGGCGACGGCAGCCGGTCCGTCAATGTGCTGTTGGCGCTGGTCGCCATGCTGGGGCTAAATTCGCTTGCCTTCCTGTTCTGGCTGGCCAGCTTCGCCATTCCCAATAGCAGCGGCACCTGGCTGGGCGAATTTTGGCTGTGGCTCACGCGCAAGCTGGCGCGCGGGCCCGATGCAGCCCTTGCTCCGCGGGCACTGATCGAGGTGCTCGGGCGTAACAACGCCTTGCGCTGGATACTCGGTACGGTCAGCCATGCTCTATGGACCACAGCCCTGCTCAGCATGCTGCTTACCCTGTTGGCTGTGCTGTCGGCGCGCCGTTATGGCTTCAACTGGGAAACCACGCTGCTATCGGCCGACACCTTCGTATCGCTGACGGCCTTCCTGGGTTGGCTACCTTCCGCACTGGGCTTCAGCGTTCCAACCGAGGCCGTTGTTCGGGCCAGCAACGGACTTCAGGCCTTACCTGAATCCGCACAAGCCTTATGGTCTAGCTGGCTCATAGGCTGCGTTGTCGCATACGGCCTGCTGCCGCGCCTGTTGTGCCTGGTTCTGGGCCTGGCCCTGGCAAAGAAAAACCTGGCGGCGATCAACATAGACGAAAGCTTGCCGGGCTACGCCGAACTGCGCAACCGCCTTGACCCCAGCAGTGAAAAAGCGGGCATCGATGCCCCCGCCACGCCAGGATTCCAGGCCCACGTCCATCCCTACGCCCATCCTTTGTACGAGCAAGATCAGCCCTTGCTCGTCGGCGTAGAGCTTGCCCCAGACACGCCCTGGCCGCCAGCCGGCCTGCCCGCCAATGTGGCTGATCTGGGCATCATCGATACACGGATTCAGCGCAAAAACCTGCTTGATCATCTACAGCACCACACACCCAAACAATTGCTGATGGTCTGCGACGCACAGCAGACGCCCGACCGCGGCACCATCGCCTTGCTGGCCGACCTTGCCAGCCTGACTGGGGAGGCCCATGTGGCCTTGCAAGGGTCTCAGACGGCCCATCCCCCTTACGACACACGGACCTCGGCGTGGCAAAACCGCCTCGCTGGCGCCGGATTCGTTCCCGAACAATTGCACATCGGCCTGGAGCCGGCCCTACGCTGGCTCACCGAAACAAAACACTCCCCCACCATCATCAAGGATGTGCATGTCCAGCCCTGAAAAAGCACTGCGCCTGGCCGTTGTAGGCCACACCAATACCGGCAAGACATCACTATTACGCACTCTGACGCGCGATCCCGGTTTTGGCGTAGTGGAAGATAGCCCCGGCACCACCCGCCATGTGGAAGGCGCGCATTTACTGGTGGACGGCGTGGTCGTTGTCGAACTCTACGACACACCAGGCATGGAAGACGGCGTTGCCCTGCTGGACTACTTCGACCAGTTAGCCACTCCTGACGAGCGCATCGATGGCCCGGAACGTATCCGCCGCTTCCTGCAAAGCCCTGAAAGCACGCGTCGCTTCGAACAGGAAGCCCGCGTACTGACCAAGCTGCTGGACTGCGATGCCGGCCTTTATGTCGTGGACGTACGCGACCCGGTACTGGGCAAGCACAAGGACGAGCTTGCCATCCTTGCCAACTGCGGCCATCCTTTGCTGCCTATCTTGAACTTCACCCACAGCCCGGACCAGCGGCTTGCCGAGTGGCGCGACGCGCTGGCGCGGCTGGGTTTGCACGCCACGGTAGAGTTCAACACGATTGCGCCCGCGCTGGATGGCGAAGAGCAGCTATACGACAAGCTGTCTGTGCTGATGGATCAACACGCAGGGCTGTTGCAAGCGCTGAAAACAGATATAGCGCATCAACGCGACATTCGCCGCCAAGACGCCATGCGCCTGATTGCCGAACTGCTGGTGGATGTGGCGGCCTGGCATGTCACTAGCCAGCCCGGCGCGGAAGAGCTGGCAACCGCGATGCAAACCTTGCGAAAAATGGTGAGATCCCGCGAGAACCTGTGCGTATACGCCTTGCTGAAACGCTATAACTTCAACATCCGCGACTTTTCCGCCCATACCCTTCCTCTGGAGGGCGAGCGCTGGGGCATGGATTTATTCCATCCACAAGCCCTGAAAGACGTCGGTATCCATGTCACCAAGGGCATGGCGGCAGGCGCCATGGCAGGCGCAACGGTAGATGTATTCATGGCGGGTATCAGCCTTGGCACGGCCACCTTACTCGGTGCCGCCGCTGGCGGGCTTTGGCAAGGCGCGGACAAGCTGGGAAAACGCCTACTGGGCCGTTTGAGGGGCTATCAGGAACTCAGCGTCGACGACCCCGTATTGCGGCTGCTCGCCATCCGCCAACTGGCCTTGGCGGCAGCCCTGGAACAGCGTGGGCATGCGGCGCAAAACCCAATAAAAATCGACCCAAGCCTGTCTGCGGACCAGGCTGCCACCGAAGGCAATACCGCCCTCGAAGCATGGCGCAGCAAACCTCTTCCTGAGGAATTGATCGAGGCGCGCAGCCACCCCCAATGGTCGACTCTGGATACTCACCATGCACCAGGGCCACGTCGCGACCAAGTAATACGCGCGCTTTCGAACAAACTGGCAAACGCGGCGACTACCTAAGCCACAACCCGGGCCGGCGCTTACAAGAAGACGGGTTCGTCAGGCAGGTCGTTGGTATTGCCCTGGTCTTGCGGCAAGGGTGGGCAACGAGTGCGCAACAGGGATTCAATATCGTCTATGGCGGCAAGTATGCCCCCAGCATAATCCTTGTGCTGCAACCTGGCCTGCAACTGCGCGCATACTTGCTCCCAAAGCTCATTGGGTACGGCAACCGCGCGGTCTGCAATGATCTCAAGGCGATGCCTGTCTAGCGACAAGTACAGCAGCACCCCAGTGTTCAACGGCGTATCCCATACCCGCAAGCGCCCAAAGACTTCAAGCGCACGCTGCTGGCTATTGGATTCGTGGGCCGGGCTTACCGCCTCGATGGCAACCATCAATTCGCCTGTGTGGTCGAGCTCGCTTTTCTTGATGCGATCGGCAATATCCGCCAATACCTCGGGCGTAAAGTGCTTGCGCCGCAACCACTGCCCTTCCACGCTGGCCCAGCCGGTCCATTCTTTCCATTTCCCGCCGTTCTGACGCACTATTTTTCCTTAAGCGTATGCAAAATCTGTACGCCGGCATAACGCCAAAGGCGCCCTATTCCGGCAGTAACCGCCAATTACCAGCTTCCAGAGGCGCCACCACCGCCGCTACCGCCGCCTCCACCACCGAAACCGCCACCGCCCCCAAAACCACCTCCACCGCCACCGAAGCCACCGCCAGAACCGCCGCCCAAGCCTCCAATCACGCCGCCGCGACGCGACGCACGTGCGGCACTGCCACTACCCCCGGCGCCGAACTTACGACCTATGCTGCTGAGAACGAAGGCAACGATAGCGGCCAAAATGCCGAAAAAGACACTGCCAAACATCAGAGCCACGAAAATCCCCGCAGCAAAAGCGGCGAAGGCGGCCGGCATGAAGAAAGTCATCACAGCCAAAGGCAAAAGCATGATGGCTGGCGAATCCTCGTCGGTATTGGCCTTGCTGTTCGCTACCGGCGGCGGTAGCGGCTCTCCGTCGACCAGCTTGACCAGGCTTTCCACCCCCGCTGTGATACCCCCAGCGTAATCACCTTGTTTGAACCTGGGCGTAATCTGTTCGCGAATGATCCGCCCGGCCAGCAGGTCTGGCACCGCACCCTCCAGGCCGTACCCGACCTCTATGCGCAGCTGGCGGTCATCCTTGGCCACCACAAGCAAAATCCCGTCGTCAACCTTTTTGCGACCCAGCCGCCACTGATCGAAGACACGCCGCGCATAGCTTTCGATAGTGTCATCACCCGTCGTCGGAACAACCAAAACCCCAATTTGCGCACCTTTGCGTTTTTCCAGATCGGCCAACACCTGACTTAAATGCGCCCTTGTGTTGGAATCCAGCGTGCCAGTTGTGTCGGTGACCTGGCTTTTCAATTCAGGCACGGTTGCGGGGGCCGCACCCGCAGCCGACGCCAAGCCCCATAGCAACAAGGCAATCGCCAGCGCGCCCAACAGGCGGGCCGCGACCAAGCCTGCGCGCGAACCTTTAGCAATAAGAAAAACGGCGTGGGCAACGGTATTCATGGTTTCATCCCAAAGACGTTATGGCTTCGCGGGTTCAGGTACGCTGAACTTCACTTCCGGGTCTTTGGTGATTTGATCCTGTTTGGAAACACCGTAGTTTTCCATGGTGCGATAGCCGAAAATCTTGGCAGTGATCAAGGTCGGGAACTGACGCACGACCAGGTTGTATTCCTGCACAGCCTGCACATACCTCCCACGTTCGGTCGCAATGCGATTTTCAGTGCCTTCCAATTGCGTCATCAAGTCGCGGAACAGCCCGTCGCTTTTCAGCTGAGGGTAGTTTTCCGACACAGCGATCAAGCGCGATAACGCTGACGACAACTGGCCCTGCGCTTCGTTGAAGCGAGCCATGAGTTCTGGATTTTCAAGATCCTTGGCGCTGATCTGGATGCTGCCTACCTTGGACCGCGCTTCGGTTACCTGCGTAAGCACAGCCCGTTCGTTGACCATGTAGGCATTGACGGAATTGACCAGCTTGGGCACCAGTTCGGCGCGGCGCTCGTATTGGTTCAGAGTTTGCGACCAGGCAGTTTTTACCTGCTCATCAAGACGCTGGATATCGTTGTAGCCGCAGCCAGCCAGCAGCACCGACAGGCACGGGAAAATAACAAGCAGAAAAAAGCGTTTCATAATGGTCAGCCAAAAAAGTAATACACAAATTACAGCAGTTTGCGTAGACCTTGCCAATATGCCAGAAACGGAACGAATCCGCACAAAAAATCCCCTGATCCAGATCAATTACGCTACAATGCCAGATTACGTGTCGCACCAGTCAACACGTGTCTTGCAAGCTATTCTTGCCTTGCCTGAGCTTTTTTGCTCTCAACTTCTTTTTATCGTCTGCCTAGATTGGTATCTCTCAACTCGAGCGATAGGCTGTCGCTGGAGTTATTTCTTGAATACCCAAACTACATTTGCCTCCCTTGGGCTGGCAGAACCCCTTTTGCGTGCCATTGCCGATACCGGTTACGTGCACCCCACTCCTATCCAGGCCCAGGCCATCCCGCAAGTCATGACGGGCGGCGACCTGTTGGCTGCTGCGCAAACAGGTACCGGCAAGACCGCAGGCTTTACCCTGCCCATCCTGCATCGCCTGTTGCAAGCGCCGGTGCAAAACCGCAAACCCGGCCAACCACGCGTCCTGATCCTGACACCTACCCGCGAACTCACAGCCCAGGTCGAAGAGTCCGTGCGCGCTTATAGCCAGCATACCTCGATCCGTTCCATGGTGATGTTCGGCGGGGTCAATATCAACCCGCAAATCAACGCCCTGCGCAAGCCGCTGGACATCCTGGTTGCCACGCCCGGCCGCCTGCTCGATCATGCCCAGCAAAAAACAGTGGACTTGTCCGCCGTGGAAATCCTGGTGCTGGACGAAGCCGACCGCATGCTGGATATGGGCTTCATCCGCGATATCCGCCGCATTCTTGCCCTGCTGCCCCGCACACGCCAGAACCTGCTGTTTTCCGCGACGTTCTCGGATGAAATCCGCGAGCTGTCCAAAGGCGTCTTGAACAACCCCATCGAAGTTTCGGTGGCGCGCCGCAATACGACATCGGAACTGGTCAAGCAAAGCATGGTCATGACCGAACAGTCGCACAAACGCGATCTGCTCAGCTTCATCATTCGTGAAAGCGGCTGGCACCAGGTGCTTGTATTTACACGCACCAAGCACGGCGCAAACCGCCTGGCCGAAAAGCTCGTCAAGGACGGCCTTTCCGCCGCCGCGATTCACGGCAATAAAAGCCAGGCAGCGCGTACGCGCGCATTGGCCGGCTTCAAAGATGGCAAGGTCGCCGTCCTGGTCGCCACCGACATCGCCGCACGCGGGATCGATATCGACCAGTTGCCGCATGTCGTGAACTTCGAACTGCCCAACGTTCCAGAAGATTATGTACACCGTATCGGGCGCACCGGGCGCGCCGGCAGCGAAGGTTCCGCCATGTCGCTGGTCGACAAAACCGAAATCAAGCTGTTGAACGCCATCGAGAAAGTCATCAAACGCCCCATCGAGCGTACAACGATTGAAGGCTGGTCGCCTGACATGGTCAAGGCCGAGCCTGCGCACGTCCGCGCCGACGATGACCGCATACATCGCCGCTCCAACGCGCCGCGTAAAAGCGGCGGCGCGAACCACGGCGCACGCTCAGGCGGGCGTCCCGGCGAAGCGCGACGTTCGGAAGGCGGTGCCGGCAGGCCAGCCGGCGCGGGCCGTCCAGCTGGCGCATCCACAGGGCAGCCACGTCATCGCAGCGGCCCTAGCCGAAGCACAGGTGGGCAGCGTCCTGCACTGTTGGGAAAATAAGGCGTATTATTTCGCCACTTCCCAACACGAGCGGCTGACCTTTCATGTCCTTTTCCACCTGGCTTGCGTTTTTTGCAGCGTCCTGGGCGATTTCTTTCTCGCCCGGGCCCGGCGCCATTTCGGCCATGGCGTCCGGCCTGAAATATGGTTTCAGGCGCGGTTACTGGACAACAGTCGGCCTGATCCTGGGCATACTCATACAGTTTGTGATTGTCGCGGTCGGGCTGGGCGCCTTGCTGGCGGCATCCGAACTGGCATT
>DATJCP010000470.1:0-12408 GCA_035514715.1 Candidimonas sp. | reverse complement strand
GAGGCGTTCGACTTGTTTGGCGTGGTGTTCGAAGGGCATCCCGACCTGCGTCGTATCCTGACCGATTATGGCTTTATCGGCCATCCCTTCCGCAAAGACTTCCCTTTGTCTGGCAATGTTGAAATGCGCTACGACACAGAGCAGCAGCGGGTCATTTACCAGCCCGTAACGATCGAGCCGCGTGAAATCACCCCACGCGTCGTGCGTGAAGAAGGTTACGGAGCAGGGCGCTAATATGGCTGACATTAAAAACTACACACTGAATTTTGGGCCTCAGCATCCGGCTGCCCACGGCGTTTTGCGCCTGGTGCTGGAGCTCGACGGCGAAGTAATCCAGCGGGCCGACCCGCATATCGGCTTGTTGCACCGGGCCACTGAAAAGCTGGCCGAGCATAAAACGTATTTGCAGGCGTTGCCTTACATGGATCGCCTGGATTACGTGTCCATGATGTGCAATGAACACGCATATGTCATGGCGGTCGAGAACCTGCTGGGCGTCAAAGTGCCTTTGCGTGCGCAATATATCCGTGTCATGTTTGACGAGATCACGCGCCTGCTGAATCACCTGATGTCCTTGGGTTCGCATGCCCTCGACGTCGGCGCCATGGCGGTATTTCTATATGCATTCCGCGAACGCGAAGACCTGATGGACTGCTACGAGGCAGTTTCGGGCGCTCGCTTGCACGCGGCTTATTATCGTCCGGGTGGCGTATACCGCGACCTGCCCGATTCTATGCCGCAATACGGCGAGTCCAGCAAGTACCGAGGCGAAAAAGAAAGGCGCCTCATGAACGAAGCGCGTTCGGGTTCGCTGCTGGATTTCATTGAAGACTTTACCAATCGTTTTCCTACTTGCGTAGACGAGTACGAAACCTTGCTGACTGACAACCGCCTCTGGAAACAGCGCTTGGTCGATGTCGGTGTGGGCAGCCCGGAACGCGCCAAGGCGTTGGGCTTTACCGGCCCCATGCTGCGCGGCTCGGGCGTTGAGTGGGACTTGCGTAAAATGCAACCCTACGAAGTCTACGATCGCCTGGATTTCGATATCCCAGTGGGCGTTAATGGCGATTGCTACGACCGCTACTTGGTGCGTATCGGCGAAATGCGTGAAAGCAATCGTATCATCCGCCAATGCGTGGAATGGTTGCGCAATAACCCGGGTCCTGTCATTGTTGACAACCACAAGGTGGCGCCGCCTTCGCGCGAACGCATGAAAACCGGCATGGAAGACCTGATTCACCACTTCAAGCTCTTCACCGAAGGCATGCACGTACCTGCGGGCGAAACCTACGCCGCTGTCGAGCATCCCAAGGGCGAGTTCGGCATCTACATGGTGTCTGACGGCGCCAATAAGCCTTATCGCATGAAGATTCGTGCACCAGGCTTTGCGCACTTGCAGTTCCTCGACGAAATGTCGCGTGGCCACATGATTGCCGACGCTGTGACCATTATTGGTACTCAAGACATTGTGTTTGGTGAAATCGACCGTTAATCGGCGTTAGCCAAGGTAAATACCGGATTTAAACTATGCTGCTTTCTGAACAAGCGTATCAAAAAATCGACCGGGAACTTGCCAAGTTCCCCGGCGAGCAGAAACAGTCGGCCATCATGGCCGCACTGACTATCGCTCAAGACGAAAAGGGGTGGGTATCGACCGACGTCGTCAACGATGTCGCCACGTACCTGCAAGTGCCTCCTATTGCCGTGCAAGAGGTCGCCACTTTCTACAACATGTTCAACATGCATCCCACGGGCCGCTTCAAGATCACGGTTTGCACCAACTTGCCCTGTGCTTTGCGAGATGGCGTCAAGGCTGCCGATTATCTTAAAGAAAAACTCGGTATCGGCTTTCGTGAAACCACGCCCGACGGTATGTTTACCCTGGCGGAAGGCGAGTGCATGGGGGCTTGCGGCGATTCACCCGTCATGCTCATGAACAACAAGCACATGTGCGTACGCATGTCGTCCGACAAAATTGACGCAATGATTGAAGAACTTAAACAGCACGGGGAATCGGCATGAACGCGCCGGGTCTATTGCAGCAGTTTTCCCAGGGCCTGACGCCGGATCCGGCCAGCGACCTGTCAACCAGCATGATCTTTCACGATCGTCATCTAAGCCCGCAAATCATTGCCGGCCTGGATGGCAACAACTGGGGTCTTGAAGACTACGTCAAGCGCGGCGGTTATGAAGCCTTGCGTAAAATCCTGACTACGGGCATGACGCCCGACGAAGTCATTGCCACCGTCAAGGCTTCGGGCTTGCGCGGCCGTGGCGGCGCGGGTTTCCCGACTGGTCTGAAATGGAGCTTCATGCCGCGTACGTTGCCGGGCCAGAAATACCTGGTCTGCAACTCCGACGAAGGCGAGCCTGGCACTTTCAAAGATCGCGATATTTTGCGTTTCAATCCGCATGTCGTGATCGAAGGCATGGCCATTGCCGCTTATGCAATGGGCATTACCGTTGGCTACAACTACATCCACGGCGAAATCTTCGACGTCTACAGCCGCTTCGAAGAAGCGCTGGAACAAGCCCGTGCAGCAGGCTTCCTGGGCGATAAGATCCTGGGTTCGGAATTCAGTTTCCAACTGCACGCATTCCACGGCTACGGCGCTTATATTTGCGGCGAAGAAACGGCCTTGCTGGAATCGTTGGAAGGCAAGAAAGGGCAGCCGCGTTTCAAGCCACCTTTCCCGGCCAGCTTTGGTTTGTACGGCAAGCCAACCACCATCAACAACACCGAAACCTTTGCGGCGGTGCCTTGGATATTCCGCAACAGCGCCCAGGAATACCTGGAAATAGGCCTGCCCAACAATGGCGGCACCAAGCTGTTTTCGGTTTCCGGCGATGTCGAATTGCCTGGCAACTATGAAATCCCCTTGGGCACGCCTTTCAGCAAATTGCTGGAATTGGCTGGCGGCATGCGCGGCGGTCGCAAGTTGAAGGCTGTGATTCCAGGCGGATCCAGCGCTCCGGTACTGCCGGCCGACATCATGATGCAAACTACGATGGACTATGATTCCATCGCCAAGGCCGGTTCCATGCTGGGTTCGGGCGCGGTTATCGTCATGGACGAAACTCGCTGCATGGTCAAGTCGCTGATGCGCCTGTCTTATTTCTATTTCGAAGAAAGCTGCGGTCAATGCACACCTTGCCGCGAAGGCACCGGCTGGTTGTATCGCATAGTAGAACGTATCGAAAATGGCCAAGGCCGCCCAGAAGATCTGGACGTCCTGGATTCAGTTGCCCATAACATCATGGGCCGCACGATTTGTGCGCTGGGCGATGCTGCCGCCATGCCGGTACGCAGCTTTATCAAGCATTTCCGCGACGAGTTCGCACACCACATAGAGCATAAAAGCTGTGTGGTGCCCAAATATTTGTAGGGTCAGGACACGCTAATGGTTGAACTCACCATCGACGGCATCAAAGTAGAAGCTCCAGAAGGCAGCATGGTCATACAGGCCGCGCACAAGCTTGGGGTGTACGTGCCGCATTTTTGCTATCACAAGAAACTATCCATTGCGGCCAACTGCCGCATGTGCCTGGTTGACGTGGAAAAAGCACCCAAGGCCTTGCCAGCCTGTGCAACTCCCGTCACTAACGGCATGGTCGTGCATACACGCTCGGAAAAGGCAGTTGCCGCCCAGAAAAGCGTGATGGAATTCCTGCTGATCAATCACCCTCTGGATTGCCCTGTGTGCGACCAGGGCGGCGAATGCCAGTTGCAGGATCTAGCCGTGGGCTACGGCGCTTCGGCTTCGCGCTACCAGGAAGAGAAGCGTGTGGTGGCCGGTAAATCCATGGGCCCCCTCATTTCCACCGATGCGATGCAGCGTTGCATCCACTGTACGCGTTGCGTACGTTTCGGGCAGGAAATTGGCGGTGTCATGGAAGTCGGCATGGTCAACCGTGGCGAATTTTCCGAGATCACCACCTTTGTTGGGCAGGCTGTCGAGTCCGAACTGTCGGGCAACATGATAGATATCTGCCCGGTCGGCGCTTTGCTCTCCAAACCCTTCAAGTTCACTGCCCGCACCTGGGAAATGGCGCGACGCCGTACGGTAAGCCCGCACGACAGTCTGGGCGCCAACCTGGTGGTGCAGGCCAAGATGGACCGCGTATTGCGCGTGGTGCCATTTGAAAACGAAGACGTCAACGAGTGCTGGATCAGCGACCGCGACCGTTTTTCGTACGAAGGCCTTTATACCGAAGATCGCTTGGCTCACCCGATGATCAAGGGCGAAGACGGTCAATGGCGTGAAGCGTCCTGGAGCGATGCGCTGCAAGTCGTTGTGCATGGTTTCAATACCGTGCGCGAGCAGTTCGGTGCAGGCCAAATCGGCGGTATCGGCAGCCATGGCGCCACCACTGAAGAACTCGCCTTGCTGGCCCGCCTGGTCCGCGCGTTAGGGTCGGAAAACGTAGACTTCCGTCTGCGCACCATTGATCCCGCCTTCGATCAGGCTGTCGCCGGGGTGCCCTGGTTGGGTATGCCTGTGGCAGAGCTGGGTCAGTTGGACCGTGTGTTGGTCGTGGGTTCTTTCATGCGCAAAGACCATCCACTTATGGCACAGCGCTTGCGCCAGGCTGCCAAGCACGGTACGCAAATTTCGTTTATTGATTCTGCAGCCGAAGATCCCCTATTCCCGGTCACAGGCCGCATGACGGTTGCACCAAGCGCGCTGCCCAATGCATTGGCTGAAGTGCTGGTGGCGCTGGGCAACGCCAAGGACGTAGCTGTTCCTGAGGTCTTTGCCAAGGTAGTGCCTTCCCAGGCCGCTCAGCAAATCGCCGCCAGCCTGGTGTCCGGCGAGCGTGTGGCGGTGCTGTTGGGCAATATGGTCGTGTCTTCCGGCCAAGCCAGCCTGATTACCGCCAATGCCGCGGCCCTCGCTAAAGCCGCTGATGCCAAGTTCGGTTTCCTTACTCCCGGCGCCAATACCGTCGGCGGTTACCTGGCCGGCGCCATACCAGGCCAGGGCGGCCTGACCGCCGAGCAAATGCTTAGCCAGCCGCTGAAAGCCTATTTGGTGCTGCATGCAGAACCGTCACTAGACAGCGACAATGGCGCGCGCGCCATTGAGTCCTTGAAGGCAGCCGGCTTCGCCGTCGCGCTGACGTCCTTCAAGTCGGCAGCCCAGGATTGGGCCGATGTCATGTTGCCGATTTCGCCCTTTACAGAAACGTCGGGCACTTTTGTCAACGCTGAAGGTCGTGCACAAAGCTTCAAGGGTGCTGCGGCGCCGTTTGCTGATACACGTCCGGGCTGGAAAGTCTTGCGCGTGCTGGGTAATCTGTTCCAGTTGCAAGGTTTCGACGACGAAACTTCCGAGTCGGTCCGCGATACCGTCATGGTTGGCGGCATCGAAGGGCGCTTGTCCAACGAAATTACCGCGAACATAGGTTTGGCAACTGCTACACAAGGGCTCGAACGCATTGCCGACGTGCCTATTTACCGTAGCGATGCCTTGGTGCGCCGGTCGCAGCCTCTGCAAGAAACTTCGGCTTCGCAGGCGCCTCGCGCCCGCATGGCGGCAAGTACGCTTGCTGGCTTGGGTCTGGAGTCGGGCGATGCTGTACGCGTTGGTTCGGCCCAAGGCCAAGTCAACCTGGCGTCCTTGCTGGACGATACGGTAGCGCCTGGATGTGTGCGGATCGCCACTGCGTTCAATGAAACGCTGGCGCTGGGTAGCGGCTTTGGCCAACTTACGGTGGAGCGTGCCTAATGGAGTGGCTTGATTTCATAAAGGCTTTTGGAACTGACCTTATCGGACCTACCGCCTGGCTGGTGGTGTGGTCGCTGATCAAGATCATCGTGATTGCGGTGCCTATCATTCTGTGTGTTGCCTACCTGACTTATTGGGAACGCAAGATGATCGGCGCGATGCACGTGCGCAAAGGGCCGAACCGGGTAGGCTACCGCGGCCTGTTGCAGCCTTTCGCTGACGTGTTCAAGCTTCTTACCAAAGAAGTGATCATGCCGGCAAAGTCCAACAAGGTCTTGTTTGTGCTGGCGCCTGTCGTTACGCTGATGCCCGCATTGGCAGCCTGGGCGGTCATTCCGTTTGGTCCAGACATCGTGCTGGCCAACGTCAATGCCGGCTTGCTGTACGTGATGGCGATTACATCGCTGGGCGTATATGGCGTTATCGTTGCGGGCTGGGCGTCCAACTCCAAGTATGCGTTGCTGGGCGCATTGCGCGGCGCGGCGCAAATGGTGTCGTACGAATTGGCCATTGGTTTTGTGTTCATCACCGTTTTGCTGGTTTCGGGCACGCTGAATCTTAGCGGCATCGTCAACGGGCAGGGCGCAGGCTGGTTTGCGGACAAGGGCATCAACTTCATGTCCTGGAACTGGTTGCCGCTGTTGCCGCTGTTCGTCATCTATGTGGTGTCGGCTGTGGCAGAAACCAACCGCCACCCATTCGACGTGGTCGAAGGCGAATCGGAAATCGTGGCAGGCCACATGGTCGAATACTCGGGCATGGGGTTTGCGCTGTTCTTCCTTGGCGAATACGCCAATATGATTCTGCTCTCGGCAATGGCTTCCATCATGTTCCTGGGCGGCTGGATGCCTCCTCTGGAAATCGCGCCGCTCACCTGGGTTCCGGGTTGGCTGTGGCTGGGGCTGAAAACGTTTGTAGTGGTTTCGATGTTTATATGGTTCCGTGCGACGTTCCCGCGTTATCGCTACGATCAAATCATGCGTCTGGGCTGGAAAGTATTCATTCCATTTACCGGCATATGGTTGCTGGTGGTGATGATCTGGATGAAAACGCCCTGGAATATATGGCAATAGGACACAGGGGCTAGATTATGCAAGCTATTAAAGATTTCTTCGGCAGCTTGATGCTGACCGAAATGTTGCAGGGTATGCGCCTGACCGGCAAGTACTTCTTCAAGCGCAAGATCACTTTGCGTTATCCCCAGGAAAAGACGCCGGCTTCGCCGCGTTTTCGTGGGCTTCACGCTTTGCGTCGCTACCCCAATGGGGAAGAGCGCTGTATTGCCTGCAAGCTGTGCGAAGCCGTTTGTCCGGCCTTGGCTATTTCCATCGAATCGGAAGAGCGCGACGATGGCACCCGCCGTACGACGCGTTATGACATCGATCTGGCCAAGTGCATATTTTGCGGCTTCTGTGAAGAAAGCTGTCCGGTGGATTCCATTGTTGAAACGCATATTTCCGAATACCACGGGGAAAAGCGCGGCGATCTGTACTACACCAAAGACATGCTGTTGGCGATCGGTGACCAATACGAGCCTGAAATTGCACGCCGTCGTTCCGAAGACGCCCCTTATCGTTGATGCCGGGACCCGACACTTATGATTTTTACTACTGTCCTGTTTTATTTGTTATCGCTGGTGATGGTGGTGGCTGCGTTTCGCGTCATCACTGCCACTAGTCCCATTGTTGGCGTACTGCATTTAATCCTGACCTTTTTCACGGCGTCCATGATCTGGATGCTGCTGGGCGCTGAGTTCGTATCGTTGCTGCTGGTCGTGGTTTACGTCGGTGCGGTGATGGTGCTGTTCTTGTTCGTGGTCATGATGTTGGACGTACGCTTGGATGCGTTGCGTACCGGCCTGAAAACCTATTTGCCCATGGGCCTGATTATTGGGCTTGTCATGGTCCTGGAAATGGCTTTTGTGCTTGCCAAGACCTGGTTCGAAGCTGGCCCTCAGGCACCGGTAGCCGATGACTACAACAACACGCACGCCCTGGGTGTGGCCATGTACACCGACTACGTATTTGCCGTGCAAGTAGGCGGCGTAGTTCTGTTAGTCGGCATGATCTCCGCCATTGCACTGACAATGCGCCGTCGCGCTGACTACAAGCGCACTAATCCCTCGGCCCAGGTCAGGGTACGCGCCAAGGATCGTGTGCGTATGGTAAGCATTCCCTCGCAAACCGAGTTGCCTTCCACGGCTGCGGATGCCAATCAAGCCCAAGGGGATACAAAATGACTTTGACTCTTGCCCACTACCTGATACTTGGCGCGATTCTGTTCGCCATAGGGATCTTCGGGTTTTTCCTGAATCGCCGTAACCTGATCATTTTGTTGATGTCCATCGAGCTTATGCTGTTGGCGGCCAACATGAACTTCGTGGCGTTCTCGACCTGGTTCGGGGATAGCGCCGGTCAGGTCTTCGTCTTTTTCATTCTTACGGTGGCTGCCGCTGAAGCCTCTATCGGCCTGGCGATTTTGGTGTTGCTGTTCCGCAACCTGAATACGATCAACGTTGAAGAACTTGACCAGCTCAAGGGTTGATGGGATTGCACATACTATGAATTCACCAAGTCTTTATCTATTAATCGCATTGGCCCCGTTGGCCGGGGCTCTGATTGTCGGATTGTTCGGCACAGGATTCCTGGGCAGCTTCATTGGCCGGCGCGCTTCCCATCTGATCACGATTGCGGGCGTATTGATCTCGTTCATCGGGTCTGTCATTGTTCTGTTTCAGGTGCTTGACGGCCATACCTACGATGGCGTGCTTTATACCTGGAGTGTCATCGGAACGACCAAGATCGAATTGGGTTTCCTGATTGATTCGCTATCGGCCCTGATGATGGTTGTGGTCACCGGCGTATCGCTGATGGTTCACATTTACACCATCGGCTATATGGTTGACGACCCTGGCTACCAGCGTTTCTTTTCCTATATTTCGCTGTTCACTTTTTCCATGCTGTTCCTGGTCATGGCCAACAACATGGTCCAGCTGTTCTTCGGCTGGGAAGCCGTGGGTCTGGTGTCCTACCTGTTGATCGGTTTCTGGTATCAGCGTCCTACAGCGATATTCGCCAACATGAAGGCCTTCCTGGTCAATCGCGTGGGTGACTTCGGCTTTGTGTTGGGTATAGGCCTGTTGTTTGCCTATGCCGGCAGCATGAACTATGCCGAAATATTTTCGCAGTCCGACAAGTTGGCCGGGATGACTTTCCCAGGTACAGATTGGCAGTTGCTGACTGTGGCTTGTATTTCCCTGTTCGTTGGGGCCGCAGGTAAATCGGCGCAAGTGCCTTTGCACACATGGTTGCCTGATTCGATGGAAGGCCCAACGCCTATTTCGGCCTTGATTCACGCGGCAACGATGGTAACCGCCGGTATTTTCATGGTGGCCCGTTTTTCGCCCGTGTTCGAGCAGTCCACGACGGTCTTGTCGGTAATGATCGTTATTGGTGCTATCGGCGCCTTGTTCCTCGGTATTTTGGGCATTGTTCAAACCGACATCAAGCGCGTTATTGCTTATTCCACGCTGTCGCAGTTGGGCTACATGACAGTTGCCCTGGGTGCTTCGGCCTACTCGGTGGCTATTTTCCACCTGATGACACACGCGTTCTTCAAGGCCTTGTTGTTCCTGGGCGCCGGTTCGGTCATTATCGGTATGCACCACGATCAGGACATCCGCAATATGGGTGGCCTGCGCAAGTACATGCCCATTACCTGGATCACTTTCCTGGTGGGTACGTTGGCGCTGGTCGGTACGCCGTTCTTTGCTGGCTTCTATTCCAAGGAGCACATCATTGAAGCGGCCGGGGCGGCCAATGTGTGGGGCGCAAGCTTTGCTTATTACGCGACCTTGACCGGTGTGTTCGTTACCTCGCTGTATTCGTTCCGGGTCTACTTCCTGGTGTTCCACGGTAAAGAGCGTTTCAATACGGATGCGCATGCAGGCCACGGGCATGACGATCATGGTCACCATGGCGGCACGCCACATGAATCGCCTTGGGTAGTGACGCTGCCTTTGGTATTGCTGGCGATACCTTCGGTTATTGCAGGTGCCTGGTTTATCGACCCCTTGCTGTTCGGCGATTTCTTCAAGGGCGTTATTTCAGTATTGCCGGCGCACCCTGCCATGGCGGAATTGGCTGGCCATTGGCATGACTGGGTCGCTTTCGCATTGCACGGTTTCGTCACGCTGCCGTTCTGGCTGATGATTGCAGGGCTGGTCGTGGCTTGGTACTGCTACGTCATTAACCCCAAAGTGCCTGCGGCTATACACAGCAAGCTTTCGTTCATTAATCGCGTACTCGACAACAAGTACTATGCCGATTGGTTTAACGAACAAGTCATTTCCCGTTTTGTGCGTTGCTTGGGTCATGGTTTGTGGCAGGCGGGCGATCGCGGCTTGATCGATGGCGTTTTGGTTAACGGCAGCGCCCGCGTGGTGGGCTGGGTGGCAGCTGTCAGTAAGCATCTGCAATCCGGCTATATCTATCACTACGCCTTCGCGATGATCATCGGGATCATGGCTTTATTAACCTTTTTTGTGCTGACGGTTCACTGATGGCTAGCGATATGGCGTCTTCTACTTTTCCCTGGTTAACACTGGCGATTTTCGTACCTATCGTGGCAGGCCTGATTGTGCTGCTGCTGGGTCGCGATGATCGGCCAGGTTTCACGCGAGTGCTGGCCCTGGTCGGGTCGGTAGCCGGTTTCTTGGTGACCTTGCCGCTGTACATGGGTTTCAATCCCAATACAGCCGACATGCAGTTTGTTGAAAAGGCAAGCTGGATCAAAACCTTTGCCGTGAACTATCACCTGGGTGTTGATGGTATTTCCCTCTGGTTTGTCTTGCTGACGGCATTTATTACGATCATCGTAGTATTGGCCGGCTGGCAGGTCATTACCAGCCGCGTAGCGCAATACATGGCGTCTTTCCTGATTCTGTCGGGCTTGATGGTTGGTGTGTTTGCTTCGCTGGACGGCATGCTGTTCTATGTCTTTTTCGAAGCCACCCTGATACCTATGTACTTGATCATTGGTGTGTGGGGCGGGCCTAACCGGGTCTATGCAGCGTTCAAGTTCTTCTTGTATACGCTGATGGGTTCCTTGCTGACCCTGATTGCCTTCATTTACCTGTGGCACGCATCGGGCGGATCGTTCGATATCCAGACCTGGCACAACCTGAAGTTGGGCTATACGCCGCAGATCTTCATCTTCGTTGCTTTGTTGGCCGCCTTTGCCGTCAAAGTGCCAATGTGGCCGGTGCACACCTGGTTGCCGGATGCCCACGTCGAGGCGCCCACCGGCGGTTCGGTGGTACTGGCGGCGGTGATGCTGAAGGTGGGCACGTACGGCATGCTGCGCTTCATCCTGCCGATCGTGCCGGACGCGGGCGCGCATTTCGCCTGGCTGATCATCGTGCTGAGCCTGATCGCGATCGTCTACATCGGCTACGTCGCGCTGGTGCAGGAGGACATGAAGAAGCTGGTGGCGTATTCGTCGGTGGCCCACATGGGCTTCGTCACGCTGGGCATCTTCATTGCCTTCATGCTGGTGCGCGAGCAGGGCAATACCGACATGGCGCTGCTCGGCATGCAGGGCGCGATGATTCAGATGATTTCGCATGGCTTCGTCTCCGGCGCGATGTTCACCTGCATCGGCGTGATGTACGACCGCACGCATACGCGCCTGATCAAGGACTACGGCGGCGTCATCAACGTGATGCCGTGGTTCGGCTTCTTCTACGTGCTGTTCGCGATGGCCAATTGCGGCCTGCCGGGCACCAGCGGTTTCGTGGGCGAATTCATGGTGATTCTGTCCAGCTTCAGCGCCAGTCCGTGGATCGCGCTGTTCGCCGCATTCACCCTGGTCATCGGCGCGGCCTACACGCTGTGGCTGGTCAAGCGCGTGCTGTGGGGCGAGATCACCAACCCGCACGTGGCCGAGATGAAGGAAATCAACGCGCGCGAGACGTTCGTGCTGGGCGCCTTTGCCGCCGCCGTGCTGGCGCTGGGCATCTGGCCGCAACCGCTCGTCCACCTGATGGACGGCTCGGTGGCGCAGCTGGTGCAGCAGCTTGCCATTCACAAGATTTGATCGGGACCCGACATGCCGACTTTCAATGACATCCTGATCCTGCTGCCGGAGTTCTATCTGGTGGCGGCGGCGTGCCTGCTGTTGCTGCTGGACGCCTTCATGAAGCCCGCGCAGCGGCCGCTGTTGCACTGGATCTCGATCGCGGTGCTGCTGGTGGCGATCTACCTGGTGATCGCCGGCCAGCCGCAGCAGGCGGTGACCGCGTTCGGCAGCATGTTCGTGCGCGACGACGTGGCCGAGATCCTCAAGGTATTCGCGCTGGGCACCACCGCGATGGTGTTCGTCTACGCGCGTCCTTATCTGATCGATCGCAAGCTGCTCAGCGGCGAGTTCTATACGCTGATGATCTTCGCAGTGATCGGCATCATGCTGCTGGTCTCGGCCGGCAACCTGGTCACCGTGTACCTGGGGCTGGAGCTGCTGTCGCTGTCCTCGTACGCGCTGGTCGCGCTGAACCGCGATGCGAAGCTGCCGCCGGAGGCGGCGATCAAGTACTTCGTGCTGGGTGCGCTGGCCTCGGGCATGCTGCTGTACGGCATGTCGATGGTCTATGGCGCCTCCGGCATGGGCGGCACGCCGAGCC
>DATJCP010000469.1:0-15403 GCA_035514715.1 Candidimonas sp. | reverse complement strand
ACACACGACTCGCTTACCGGGCTGCTGAATCGCGGCGCGTTGGCGCACAACCTGCAGCAACTTAACGAGGCGCAGTCGCAGCCCTCCATGTCCCTGCTTATGCTGGACCTGGACCATTTCAAGAAAATCAACGATACCCACGGCCATTCCGTGGGCGACCAGGTGCTGCGCAAATTTGCGTCTGTCTTGCGCCAACAAGTACGCCCAACGGACTTTGTCGCGCGCTACGGCGGCGAAGAGTTCGTTGTCGTGCTATTGGGCAAGAGCAAGCAAAACGCCATTGAAGTCGCGGAACGTATCCGCAAACAAGCGGAAAGCACACATATCTACAACCATGACGGCGTAACAGTCCCCTTCACTGTCAGCATAGGCGTGGCTAGCTTTCGAGACAAAGAAACCTTTGACGAAGCGGCGCGCCGCGCGGATGACCGGCTTTATCAGGCCAAGAAGCTGCAGCGCAATTGCGTGGTGGGCGTTTAGGCTAGCCCTGCGCCCACGCGCCTAGCGCCATTACCACCGGAAAAACGCTGGCGGGACCGGCGCGCCATTCCGGCTCTTCAGTGTTCAAACCATTTCGGACCGGCAACCACACCGCGCTTGCAATCCAGCCAGGCTCAAGCAAATACGACCTTGCCTGCCATGCTCCAACCGGCGCACGCAGAGTCAATAGCTGGTCTTGCCCGACGCTCAGACCATACCGGCGAAGTTCAGCTGGAAAAGATAGCGAACATGCTTTGACAAAAGCCTCCTTCAACGTCCAGAGCATATAGAAACACTGCAATCGCGCGCCATCATCAGGCTGGCCGCACAACCACTCAATTTCATCAGGACTGCATGCCCATTCCGCCAGATCAAGAACGCGCCGCGGCCTGATCCTTTCCAGGTCTACGCCTATCTGCCACCCTAACGGCCCCTGCGCCAACAAAGCATGACCGCCGCTATGGCTCAGCGATTCGACGCATCCAGCCGTATCTGGCCCACGGCACGCATGCAGTAGCGCTCGGCTGACTTGCCAATCGCATTGCGCCTTGAGACTGCGCTTGCGCCTTGCACGCAGCGCGTCCTCAGTTGATAAATCGGCCAAACGATATTGATGGCTCGCTTCGGGCTCAGCCCACGTTAAGCGCAGTTGCGATAAGAACACCGCATTTCTCACAAATTAGAATAAGTCATTGGTAACCAAGATCCATGTATGCGGCAAGCCCAAGTATAATCGCGCGTTATGGTGACATTCTCGATCGGACAATGGCGGGCCTGGGCGCCGGAAATGCGCGATGCAGAAAGCTGGATGCAATGGGCTAACCATCCCTATTGTCCAATGGCTGGCCACGAATCGCCCCCTCTGGGGTTTTTAACTCCCATGCAAAGACGCCGTCTAAGCCCCATGGCTCGGATGGTGTTCGACTGTGCCTGGCCGTTAGCCGACAATCTGCCTCCCATGCCCTTGGTGTTTGCATCGCAACACGGTGAAACCACGCGCAGCTTCGCCCTGCTACAAGCAATGGGTCGCAATGAGGGCCTGTCACCCACCTCCTTCGGACTATCCGTGCATAACGCCATAGCGGGCATGTGGTCGATAGTGCGTGGCGACAAAACGGAATCCATCGCACTATCAGTCAATTCCGATGGCCTTGAGCATGCCTTCATGGAAGCTGCCTTTCTGCTGCGCCGCGGTGCGCGCTCGGCCCTTGTCGTGCTGGCAGAGGAGCGCCCCCCTCCCGCCTATCAGCCCTGGATCAACGATGTCCCGTTTTCATACGCCGTCGCCTTCCGCATAGAACGCGGCATCCAATGGCGCCTGGAAAAACGCCAGGATGAGACGGGTGCTCCTCAGCTTCTACCCAATTCGCTGAATTTCGTACGCCATTTATGCCTTGGCTCGGCGTCCGTGCATAACACCAGCGGGGACCGCCACTGGCTCTGGACACGGTCATCATGAACCCTCAGCCCTCCCGCCAAGATGCATGGCACTGGCGGCTAATCGCCACTGGTATGGCCTTTACCTTGTTCGGACTGGGCGGTGTTTTACTGCGCGTTGTAGTGTTCCCCCTGCAAAGCCTGTGGCCGTCCAACGCAGAAAGCCGCAAGCGCCGTGCCAGAGCAACGATACACTGGGCATTCCAGCAGTTTGTGCTCTTCATGGTACGTACAGGCATCTTGCGCATCCAGGTCATCAACGGCGAACGTCTGGGCAAACCGGGGCAAATGATTATCGCCAACCATCCGTCGCTGCTCGATGTAGTATTTCTTATCGCCCAGGTAAGCAATGCGAATTGCATCGTCAAGCACAGCCTGGCCACCAACCGCTTTACACGAGGCGCAGTGCACAATGCCGCCTACGTGACCAACGACGAAAGCGTAGATATGTTCGATCGCGCAGCCCAGTCTTTGCGCGATGGGGAAACACTGATTGTTTTCCCCGAAGGTACCCGCACACCGCCTGACAGCATGCCGCAATTCCATCGCGGCGCATGCGCCATTGCATTACGCGGCGCGCAAACCGTAATTCCCGTGGTTATTCATATGAATCCGCGCAGCCTTTCCAAAGGCGAACCCTGGTACCGCATACCTTATCGGCGCATGCACTATAGGATAGTGGTGGGAGAGCCGTTAAACCCTGCGCAATGGGCAAGCCAGTACTCGCAACCCATTGCGGGACGCAAAATGAATGACTATTTGCATCACTATTTCGAACAGGAATTAAAGAATGAATCAACTGGAACTTGAAATCAAGGCGCTGATAATAGAAACACTAGCCCTTGAAGACATCGACCCAGACGACATTGACCGTACCGGCAATCTGTTCGGCGACGGCCTGGGCCTGGACTCCGTAGACGCCCTCGAACTTGGGCTAGCCTTGAAAAAACGCTATGGCATCAATGTGGATGCCGAAACACGCAACATGCAGCACCACTTTGCAAGCGTTGCCAACCTGGCCGAATTCGTTGCAGCACAACGCGAATCTTCCTGATAGCTGGAGAAACTTATGCAAAGTCAAGAGGAAATTTTTAACGGGCTCAGCGATGCGCTGGTTGAACTATTTGAACTGGAACGCGAGCGCATCACACCGGACGCCAACCTGTACACGGATCTTGAAATCGACAGCATCGACGCCATCGACCTGATCGATCACATCAAACGCCAGACCGGACGCAAACTAGCCGCTGAAGACTTCCGCACTGTACGTACCGTACAAGACGTGGTCGAAGCCGTCTGGCGCAAGCAAGACAGCGCCGCATGAAGCGTAGCGTAGCCGCTGCCCTGCTGATAGTAGGCATCGTTTACCCCTTTATCGTTTATTTTGGCCTGGATCACCTGCGCGCGGCATGGCTGGCGCTGCCGTTGGCCCTGCTGTGGCTGGCGCGGGCAATTTGGACGCCCGCAACCCAACCGGGCGGGCGTATTCTGCCCTCGATTGCGGTCGCCTTTTGTGCCGCCATCGCCATGATCGATTCCACTGCCTGGCTACGCGCCTACCCTGTGTTGATCAATGCCATGCTGTTTACCGCATTTGCCGCCAGCCTGCGCCACGGCCCGCCCATCATTGAACGCTTGGCGCGGCTGCAGCACCCAAATCTGCCGCCCGAAGGTGTGCGCTATACGCGCCGCGTAACCCAAGTCTGGGCAGGCTTCTTCATGGTCAATGGAAGCATCGCAGCAATGCTGGCCTTATGGGCCCCCTGGAGTTGGTGGACCGCATACAACGGCGGTATCAGCTACGTCATGATGGGCCTGCTGTTCCTGGGCGAATGGCTGTTGCGTCCTGCTTCGGCACAATCTCCCTCGCCCCTATGACCTGGATACCTTTGCAGCACTTGCTGCTTACACCACACACACGCAGGCCGGTTGCCGAAGCGCCCGCCATGGATCATGCCGTTTTCTCGAACCGATGCCTGGCCGCCGCTGGCGCGTTGCATGCACGCTCGATACAACGTGTAGGACTATGGTTCGAGGATGCAGCCGAACTAGGCATTGGTTTGCTGGCATGCTGGCGTGCAGGCATCACCGCTGTACTACCTGGTGATACCCAGCAACACACGATAGCCAGGCTCGACACAGAAATAGACCTGTGGTTAAGCGATATAGCGCTACCCAACCTGCCTGACTCGCGTATCCAATCCCTTTCCGATTTATATGATCACGCCCCATTGCTTGCTGCAACGCTGGACCAGGACACCTATTGCATAGAGTTATGCACATCAGGATCCAGCGGCCAGCCCAAACGTATCATCAAGCGCTGGAGGCAACTATGCAACGAGGTCGAAGCATTGGAAAACCAATGGCTCTGGGCCGACAATACTGCTTGTGTCATGGGCAGCGTCAGCCCTCAGCATATGTATGGCCTGCCGTTCAGGGTGTTGTGGCCGTTGTGCGCGGGGCGCAGCATAGCTCGTGCGCAGATGATTTATCCAGAGGATATCCAGGCAGCTAGCCTGCAACATGAACGCGTCGTATGGATTACCAGCCCTGCTCTGCTGCGCCGTTTAAGCGATAGCCTTCAATGGCCAAAACTGGCCAGCAGTGTTTCGCAAATATTCTCGTCCGGCGGACCGCTACCAGTCGATTTATTCGATACGCTGCATACCCGCCTAGGCTGTATGCCGACCGAAATCTACGGCAGTTCCGAGACCGGTGCGCTGGCCTGGCGTCAAGGCAATCATGTCTGGCAACCACTACCCAAGGTAACGATCAGTACAGCGGAAAGCGGTGCGTTATGCGTGCAATCACCCTGGATTGACGCTGCCGACCGACAAACCTCGGATGCCGCGCAATTGCAAGACGGCGGCTTTACCTTGTTAGGGCGCTTGGACCGCATAGTCAAGATAGAAGAAAAGCGCATCTCGCTGCCCATGATAGAAGAAATCCTGGCCAGCCATACCTGCATCGCAGAAGCCAGGGTAGGCCGCGCGACAGGCGCCTCCCGCCTGACTGCGCTGGCGGTATTAAACGTCCATGGACTACATCAACTGCGCAACGGTGGTCGCCGGGCATTGATCAAAAACCTGCAAACGTATTTATCCAATCGCTTCGAACCCCTGGCCATTCCTAGACATTGGCGCTTCTTGCATCAATTGCCTTGGAATACTCAAAACAAGCTGCCGCAGCCTAGTTTCGATGCTGCGGCAGGCCCGCGGCCTCTGACTCCTTCATTCCAGCCGCTGGACGTGGCCGGCGAGACGAACGAGCGGCACTATACATTCGATATCCCACTGGATCTCGCCCACTTCTCTGGGCACTTCGCGACAACGCCGGTAGTGCCGGGAGTGGCGCTGATTGGCTGGGCCATGATGCTGGCCACCCAAGACCTGCACGCCGAACTGTGCTTTGGCGGCATGGAGGCAATCAAGTTTCAGCGCTTATTGCGCCCAGGCGATAAGGTGCAGTTGCGGCTGCGCTGGGACACTACTCGAGACAAACTGTATTTCGACTACACCACCGCCGATACCCCCTGTGCATCGGGCCGCATCGTGGCGGCTAGCTGATATGAACTATCTCGCCTGCGCCGTTATTCCTGTTTACAACCATGGCACCACCATCGCTGCCGTCGTGAAATACCTGCACGCTCAAGGCTTGCCGTGCATACTGGTTGACGATGGATCCGACCTGGACTGCGCTGCTGTACTGGACGAGCAAGCAAGCTTGGACAATGTGCGTTTAGTCCGCAGATTAGCCAATGGCGGCAAAGGCGCTGCCGTACAAGACGGCCTGCGCAAGGCCCAGGCACTGGGGTACACCCATGCCTTGCAAATCGATGCCGATGGCCAACACGCGCTAGAAGATATACCAGCCTTCTTAGCCGCATCTAAAGAGTACCCGCAGACAGTCATCTGCGGCGCGCCAAGCTATGGCGACGACATACCGCGCAGCCGCTATTACGGCCGCTGGCTTACCCATATCTGGGTCTGGATAAACACGCTTTCATTCGATATTCGCGACGCCATGTGCGGATTCCGTCTATACCCGTTAGCGAGTGTCGTATCCGTGATCAATAGCACCAACGCTGGCAAGCGCATGGACTTCGATATCGGCGTGCTGGTGCATCTGCACTGGCGCGGCGTACCCATGCGCTGGATATCGACCCGGGTCATCTACCCCGAGAACGGCATATCCCACTTCAAAGGACTGCGCGATAACTACCTGATCAGTTGCATGCACACTAGACTGTTTTTTGGCATGCTGCGACGCGCTCCCGCCCTGCTGTATCGGCGCCTGCGCTGCAAGGGAGAATCATGAGCCGCAACGCAGCCCCCAAAAGCGGCCACTGGGCCGAGCAACCTGAGCGCGGCAGTATGCAGCTGATGCGTCTGACTGCCTGGGCTGCCCGCAAGCTTGGCCGCCGCGTGGTTGCACCGGTAGTTTGGGCCATCGTCCTGTATTTTTATCTTTTCGGCAGCCAGGCTCGCCGCAGCATCACTGAATATCAGCACCGCCTTCGTACTGCAACGGCCAACAACCTGTTGATTCCAGCCAGCCATCCCGTCTATCGACAGTACCTGGCCTTTGCCGACGCCTTGTTGTACAAGCTCGACTCCTGGCAAGGAAAAATACAAATCCAGGATCTGGACATCATCGATGCCGCCAAGCTGCATGAACAAATGGGTGAAGGCCGCGGGCAAATCCTGGTCAGCGCGCACCTGGGCAATATGGAAGTATGCCGTGCCTTGGCCCAGCACAAAACCAAGGTCGTACTGAACATACTGGTTCACGACAAAAACGCTGAGCAGTTCAACCGCCTGCTGCACGAGGCCGGCGCAAGCCATCTGCGCCTGCTACAAGTCAGCGAGTTGAATACAGCGACAATGCTGCAACTTAGCGAGCGCATAGAACGGGGAGAATGGCTGGCAATTGCAGGAGACCGGATTCCATTGCATGGCGGACGCACAGTGGATGTCGATTTCCTGCATGCTACCGCCTCACTGCCTCAAGGCCCATGGCTGCTGGCCGGCCTGCTACGCTGCCCCGTGAACCTGATTTTCTGCACAAAACATAATGACCGCTTTCGCGTGACGCTGGAGCGCCTGGCCGACACCGTTACATGGACGCGCGCCACCCGTGCACAGCAAATCCAGCGCCATGCACAGGCCTATGCAGACCGCCTGGCAGCGCATTGCCGCCAGGCTCCCCTGCAGTGGTTCAACTTCTACCCTTTCTGGAGCCCGCATGCGTAAACGCGGCATACATGGCGTCAGCATCGATATCCGAGTCCCTTTTTTCGACATCGACATGATGCACGTGGTCTGGCATGGCCACTATGTAAAGTATCTGGAAAAAGCTCGTTGCGCCCTGCTGGAAGCCATAGGGTACGGATACGAAACCATGCGCGATTCAGGATATGCGTGGCCCATCATCGATCTGCAATTGCGCTATATGAATCCCGCCACCTTCGGCCAAAGCCTTACCGTACGAGCCGAACTGGTCGAGTGGGAACACCGCTTGAAAATCCACTACCTGATCCTGGATACAGCAACAGGCCAGCGCCTGACCCGCGCTAGTTCGGTACAGGTGGCGGTATCCATTGCCAATCGCGAAATGCAACTAGCCTCGCCGAATTGTCTGCTGCAGGCTGTTGCCAACGCAGCAACCCGCAAAGCCGCCTGATATGACACCACGCTCAATAATAAAACGGATTATCACCGCAATCATGCTTGCCACATTGTCCTGGCAAGCCTGGGCATTCGACATAAAAGACTTGGAATCCCAGTTGCAATCCACTGCGGTTGTGCGCGGCGACTTTATTCAGGAAAAATTTCTACGCTCCCTGCCCCAGCCTCTGACCAGCCGCGGCGCATTTACGCTGGCAACCGGCCAAGGACTGTTATGGCATGCCCATACCCCCATTGAACTGGATATGCGTATTACGCCGCAAGGCATCGCACGCCTTGGGCCAGACGGCTCATGGCAGGCCATGCCCGGACACAGTGGCGGCAACCGCGAAAGCAGGCTTTTTCTATCAGTGCTGGCTGGTGATACACAAGGTCTGCAAAGCAACTTTGCCATCGCCGTTTCGGGCGACGCCCAGGCCTGGGAGCTGACCTTGACGCCACAATCTGCCATGCTCCGGCAAATTTTCGACCGCATTCATATCACAGGCGGCAAGCTGGTCGATCGCATAGAACTGTTCGAAACCCAGGGAGACCGCAGCGTACTGAATATGGTCAATGCACAACCGGCAGCACAGTTAACCAGCGAGGAGCAGCGTGCCTTCACCCGCTGAGCGTTGGCTGCCCAGGATTTTCCTGGTATTGCTGGTTGTGCTAGCCGCGACAGCCGCGTGGCAATCGCGCCATGGCTGGCCCATTTCGTCGAACTTGCTGGATTTACTGCCACATACGCAAATGGATGCGCTGACGGCACGCGCCGAAGAGCGAATCCAGGAGCCATTAAGCCGACAACTAGTCGCCTTGACGGGCAACTCCGACCCGGCTATTGCCGTGCAGGCTGCCCGCATGCTTGCAAAAAACTGGCGGGAAAGCGGCCTATTTTCCCGCGTCGACGTAGACGTGCAGGCTGATATCCCAGCTCTGCGCAAGCAACTGCTAGCGGCGCGGATCTCGGCACTGCCCGCGGCCGACAGCGCACTTTTACAGCATGACCCGGCCGCCTTCGTTAGCCGGAGGGCACGCGAGCTCATGGACCCATTCGCGGCTACCAGCCTGGTACCCATGTCCCAAGACTGGCTCGGTCTTGCAAAACGCGCCGAATCCGCCTTAACCACCTCGGGCGGCATGGTTGCCTATGACCTTGCCAGCGAGACGCTGCAAGCGCAAGCGCAAGACAAGACCTGGGTGCTCGTTCGGGCGCAGACTCAAGGCGATGCCTTCGATCAAGCAACACCACTGCGTATCAGCACCATGCTGGAAAAAAACAGAGAGCAGCTGCGAAGTACACAAACTGAACTGCTTGCCACAGGCGGTATGCTTTACGCCGCTGCAGCACGCAAACAGGCCGTCCAGGAAAGCAGTTGGATGGGCATAGGTTCGATGATCGGCATATTGCTGGTTTTGCTGATCACCCTGCGCCGGCCCCGTGCTTTGCTTGGTTTTATGCCTGTTGCAGTCGGCATGCTGACTGGCTTCGTAGCCTGCGTAGCGATATTCGGCTCTATTCATGCATTGACGCTGGTAGTTGGAGCCAGCCTTATCGGCGTAGCAGTGGATTACCCCATGCACTGGCTCGGAAAAAGCTATGGCATTCCACAATGGCAAGCCTGGCCAGCTCTGCACCGGGTTCGCGCGGGTATGACGCTAAGTCTGGGCACATCGCTAATCGGTTATCTGGCGCTGGCCTTGACCCCTTTTCCCGCCCTGACGCAAAGCGCGGTATTTTCCGTTGCAGGACTGCTGGGCGCCTATGCCTGCACCGTGTGCCTGTTGCCCGCCTGGTTCAAAGATTGGCGGCCTGCTCCTTGCGCCATCCTGCTACGCGCAGCTCAATCTTTGCTACGCACATTGGAAAAGGCCACGGCACAACGCACACTGATCCATCTAGGCTTGCTCACCGCAGGGGCAGTATGCATTGCAGGCATTGCACGCATCAGCCTTCACGATGACTTGCGGCAATGGTTCGCGTTGCCGCCTGCCCTGACAAACGATGCCCAGCAAATTGGCAAAATCACCGGCTTCACACCCACTAGCCAGTTTTTTTTGGTGCGCGCCCCCGACATCGATACGTTGCTTAAACGCCAGGAAGTATTGACGCTGCGCCTTGACCAATTGGTGCACAGCGGCGGGTTGGACAGCTATGCCGCCCTGAGCCAACTGGCCGCGTCGCAGTCCCGCCAAGACGATGTACGCCATGCCTTGAGCCAATTAAGCGCCAACAGCCGCGCGCTTGCGTCCTTAAGCGCATTGGGCATTCCCGAGCAAACCCTGCAGGCACACCTGGCAGAATTGGCCGCCACGCCGGCCACAGAGCTATCAGCCGCGCTTGCAAGCCCCATGGGCGAACGCTGGCGATCGCTTTGGCTGGGCGAAGCCGATGGCGTCATCGGCGGCATGGTCACCCTGCAAGGTCTGCTCGATGTCAGCCCCCTCCAGGCCATCGCAGACAATGTTCCCGGAACCACTCTGGTAAACCGCACCGGCGAGCTTAATGCCATGTTCTCCAGTACCCGCATAGAAGCAGCCGAACTGAAACTGGCGTCCTATCTGCTGGCAGGGATGCTGCTATGGTTTTTCCTGGGGCGCAGCGCGGCCTGGCGCATTCTCGCGGTTCCGCTGGCGGCAACGGTATGCAGCCTGGCGCTACTGGGCTACTTGGGCCAGCCTCTAACGCTGTTCAGCCTTTTCGGCCTGTTATTGGTCACCGCCATCGGCGTCGACTATGCCATCTTCATGTATGAGCAAATCGCCGGGGCGGCTGCCAGCTTGGTCGGCATCGCCCTGGGCGGCATAACCACTCTGCTGTCATTCGGCCTACTGGCGCTAAGCGCAACACCGGCAGTGTCCAGCTTTGGACTCGCCGTGGCGGTAGGCGTGCTGTTCTCGCTTTTATGGGCGCCGTGGGTGCGCCCCCCTCAATCTGATAAAAATCACAATGCAACAACATGAAATCGTCGTTATCGGGGCCGGCCCGGCAGGCGCCGTAGCCTCTGCCCTCCTCAAACGCAAAGGACATAATGTTCTGATGCTCGAGCGCCAACAATTCCCGCGCTTCTCCATCGGGGAAAGCCTGCTCGCGCATTGTTTGGAGTTCGTTGAAGAAGCAGGCATGATGGACGCCGTACGCGCTGCCGGCTTCCAGGTCAAGAACGGCGCGGCCTTCGCTTGCGGCGACCGCTACACCGACTTTGATTTCCGCGACAAGTTCACACCTGGGCCCGGCACTACCTTCCAGGTCGAACGCTCCAAGTTCGACCTGGTTTTAGCCAACGAAGCCGAACGCCAGGGGGTAGAGGTGCGCTATCGCCAGGAAGTCGTGGCCGCGCGCTTCGACGGCGCCCAACCCGAACTCGACGTTCGCGATGCCGAAGGCAAGGAATACACGGTACAAAGCCGTTTTGTGCTGGATGCTAGCGGCTACGGCCGTGTTCTGGCTCGACTATGCAACCTGGAACAACCTAGCTCCCTGCCGCCGCGCAAAGCCATCTTCACGCATATCGAAGACCACATCATTGATCCTAGTTTTGATCGCGAGAAAATCCTTATCACCGTCCATCCACAAGAGCGCGGCATCTGGTACTGGCTGATTCCCTTTTCCGGTGGCCGTTGCTCGATCGGCGTAGTGGGCAGTGAAAGCCTATTCGGCGAACCATCCGTCGACCTGATGCAAACCTTGCGCAGACTGATCTATGAGGCGCCCAACCTTAAACGCCTACTGCCTAATGCCGTATGGGATACGCCGGCCAATACCATAGGCGGCTATTCGGCCACCGTGAAATCCCTGTATGGTCCGGGCTATGCCTTGCTGGGCAACGCGGCGGAATTCTTGGATCCCGTGTTTTCGTCGGGCGTCACCATCGCGATGCGCTCTTCCAAACTGGCTGCCGAGGCCGTGCATCGGCAGCTCAGCGGCGAAACCGTAAACTGGCAGACCGACTTCACCGATCCGCTAATGATAGGTGTGGAAACCTTCCGCGCCTATGTTCATGGCTGGTACGACGGCCCCTTCCAGGATGTGGTTTTCTATGAAAACGCCCAGCCTGACATACGCCGCATGATCAGTTCGATTCTGGCAGGCTACGCCTGGGATACCAGCAATCCATTTGTGGCCGACCCTCAACGCCGGCTGCGTGTACTCAGCGAGCTCTGCAAGCCCGCAGCGCTGCCCGTATAAGCACTAGCCGCCATGCAACTATCCTGGTCTTCTATTCTACGACTGCCATTGGCACTGCTTATCGCAGCAAGCGTGCTTTTGGCAGGCTGCGCAAGTAGACCCATCTTGCCCGCCCACATGCCCGACCTGGCACTACCGCGTAGCGTTCACGTCGTTCTGCATGGCAGCGACACGCCAGCACAAGACAGCATGCTGGTAGCGCAGCAAGAAGCCGCCGGGATATGGCGCTGGTCGCTATTCGACCCTTTGGGCCTACCGCTGGCCCGCCAAATACTGCAAGATGGCCAATGGCGCAATGACGGTTTCCTTGCTCCCAATGCAGCAGCGCGCACCTTGTTTTCAGCGCTGATCTTTGCCTGGACACCCGATGCCGCATTGACGAGCGTCTATCCCGCCGGGTCTTGGAGTCAAACCGTCATGCCCGATGGCAGCCGCCAGCGTCAGTTACGGCATAACGGCAAGATACGCTGGACGATTACCTGGCAAGATGCCGCCTCAGCCGATATATTCACTATCCACGCGGCGGACGGCTTACTGTGGCAAATATCACCGCTGAAGGGGATGCCATGACTTATTGGCTGGGCACGCCGGGCATTGTTTGCGCCCTGGGCGACAAGATTTCTCAAATTGATCTGGCACTGCATGCCGGCAACACAGCCGGCATGCGCAAACAGGACGGCTGGGTCAATGACCGGACGTTGACTTTAGGCGTCTGCACCGGCGCAACACCACCGCTGCCAGACCGGCTGGCCGCACACCATGACAGTCGCAATAACCGTCTGCTGCTGCTGGCTGGACAGCAAATCGAGCATACCCTGCGAGCGGCGGTTGCTCGCTATGGCGCCGACCGCGTCGCTGTCGTCCTGGGCACCAGCACGTCGGGCGTCAATGACAACGCCGGTGCATTCAGCCACCTGGCACAGCAAGGTTGCTGGCCGCAAAGCTACGACTACCGGCGCCAGGTCTTGTCCTCGCCGGCTTCGTTTCTTGCCGCATGGCTCGAAACCACGGGTCCGGCCTATACGCTGTCTACCGCCTGCACCTCCAGCGCCCGCGCCCTATTCTCGGCCCGAAGCCTGCTGGAGATGAACCTTTGCGATGCAGTGGTATGCGGCGGAGCCGACACATTGTGCCGGATGACCATCAATGGTTTCGCAAGCCTGGACGCCATTTCGGATGAGCTGTGCAACCCCTTTTCAGCCCATCGCCGCGGTATCAACATCGGTGAAGCTGCAGTCCTATTTCTAATGGAACGCGACCCTGGCCCCGGACCCGGCGCAACCTTATTAGGCGGTGGTGCCAGTTCGGACGCCTGGCATATGTCATCTCCAGAACCTCACGGCGCAGGCGCCATCCAAGCCATGCAAATAGCCCTGGTCGATGCTGGCCTGGATGCATCCGATATCAGTTGGGTGAACCTGCACGGCACCGGCACCGAACACAACGATGCCATGGAAAGCCATGCCATGAATAGCATTTTTAGCCACGGCGTACCATGCGCCTCCACCAAGCCGCTAACCGGCCATGCCCTAGGCGCCGCAGGCGCTCTGGAAGCCGCTCTGGCCTGGATCACGTTGACTCGCACCGGCAACGACTCCCTGCCTCCGCATGTTTGGGACGCTTGCCCGGACCCAAGCTTGCCGGCACTTGATTTCAGCACCAAAACGCATCGCTTCAGTACGCAGCGCCCCCGCATCGTCATGAGCAATTCATTCGCTTTCGGCGGCAACAATATCAGCCTGATCCTGGGGGCTGCGTAATGAACCTGACGCCTGTCTCCGCTCTAATTCCACATTCCGGTAGCGCCATACTCATCGATGAAATCGTCTCATCCGATGAAGATGGGCTCGTTGCCCGTACGCAAATCAAGCCGTCAGGCCTGTTCAATCAGGCCGATGGCAGTCTGCCCGCATGGCTGGGCCTGGAAATCATGGCCCAAGCCGTCGCCGCCTGGGCCGGCTGCCAAGCCGCCCGTAACGGCCTGCCAGTCCAGCTGGGTTTTTTGCTGGGCACCCGGCGCTACGACTGCCAGGTATCCGGCTTTGCCGCCGGCTCCGAACTTACAATCAGCGTGGCGTGCTCGTTACGGGACGAGACAGGCATAGGCACTTTCGACTGCCAGTTACGGCAGGCTGGCCAAGTACTGGCTAGCGCCCGCATCAGTGCCTACAGCCCGCCAAACGTGAACGACTTCATTCAAGAGGTTCCTCCTTCCGTATGACCAGCAACACCATTCTCGTTACCGGGTCCAGCCGGGGTATAGGCCGCGCCATAGCGCTAGCCTTGGCTGACGCCGGCCACAACATTGTTCTGCATTGCCGCAATCGCCTGGAACAAGCGCAGGCAGTCCAACTGGAAATCCAGGGCAAGGGCCGCGAAGCACGCGTGCTGTCCTTCGATATATCAGACCGCGATGCGTGCTCGCACGCACTGAATGCCGACATAGAAGCCCATGGCGCCTATTACGGCGTGGTTCTCAACGCCGGTCTGAGCCGCGACGGCGCCTTTCCTGCATTGACGGGCGATGATTGGGACCAGGTACTGCGGACCAATCTCGACGGTTTCTACAATGTATTACACCCACTGATGATGCCGATGATTCGCCGCCGGGCGCCGGGCCGCATTGTCTGCATGACGTCGGTATCTGGCCTGGTGGGAAATCGTGGGCAAGTCAATTACAGCGCCTCCAAGGCTGGCCTGATCGGTGCTGCCAAAGCACTGGCGGTGGAACTGGCCAAACGACGCATCACCGTCAATTGCGTCGCTCCCGGATTGATAGAGACCGACATGATAGACAGCAACGTTCCCGTGGACGAAATACTAAAAGCCATACCAGCTCAACGCATAGGGCAGCCCCACGAAGTTGCAGCGGCCGTTGCGTTTCTCATGTCCAGCGACGCTGGCTACATTACCCGCCAGGTACTGGCTGTGAACGGAGGTCTGTGTTGATGCACCGCGTCGTCGTAACAGGCATGGGCGGCCTTAGCGCCCTGGGCAGCGACTGGCCTACCATCCAGGCCAATTTCCAGGCTGGACGAAACGCCGTCTGCACCATGCAAGAATGGGATAAATACACCGAGCTCAATACCAAGCTTGCCGCGCCCATCAAAACCTTCGCCGCGCCTTCGCACTGGACGCGTAAACAATTGCGCAGCATGGGCCGAGTATCACAATTTGCGGTGCGTGCTGCGGAACTGGCGCTGGAAGATGCTGGCCTGCTGGGTGATACCGACATCGCCGATGGGCGCATGGGCGTCGCCTGCGGATCATCCATAGGCAGCACGCCGGATGTCTGCGCTTTTGCGGATATGTTGCTCAATGGCGTAACCGACGGACTCAACGCCAATTCGTATGTACGCATGATGCCGCACACGACAGCAGCCAATGTGGGCATTTTCTTCAACCTGAAGGGGCGCATTATCCCGACGTCCAGCGCATGCACTTCTGGCAGCCAAGGCATAGGCTATGCCTTTGAAGCCATACGCTATGGACGCCAAGCCATGATGCTGGCCGGCGGCGCCGAAGAGCTCTGCCCCAGCGAAGCCATGGTGTTCGATGCACTCTACGCGACCAGCCAAAAGAACAATACGCCCGAGCTGACGCCTCGCCCCTACGACAGCGCCCGCGA
>DATJCP010000468.1:0-3219 GCA_035514715.1 Candidimonas sp. | reverse complement strand
GGCGGCAAGCACGGTTTGAACTCACCCGAAGACTTTTACCTGCGCGGCATGGCCAATATTGCCTATTTTGGTGGCAAGCCGGTAGGAAACGCCAGCGACGACGATATGGAACTGACCGGCGTCGATAAATACGCTCCTATGCTACAAGAAAAGCTCAAGCCGGAAGAATGGCGTCAAGTCGCAATGCTGCTGACCCGCGGCGGCCGTTTCGACAAGATAGAGCAAGCCTGGGAAGGCAAGCATTTGCGCAAAGCCTACCCCAAGCCCCTGCAAATCTGGAATGAAGACATCGCATCAATACGTCACTCGATGACCGGCGAGCACTTCAGCGGCTGTCCCACTTGGTATCCCACGCGTCTGGCTAATGGCAGCGACATGCGCACAACCTACGATAAGCAGCAATGGCCGCTTCTATTGACCTCGTACAAGTCGAATCTGATGAGCACGATGTCCATTGGTATCGATAGGCTGCGCCAAGTACACCCTCATAACCCTATATCGGTAAACCGTGAAGATGCCAAGCAACTGGCTATCAGCAATGGCGATAAGGTCAAGGTGGTTACGCCTGGAGGTTCCGTCACAGGCGTGGCGGTAGTGCGTGATGGTGTTATTTCAGGTGCCGCCGCTATTGAGCACGGCTACGGGCATACCGAGCTGGGGGCCCGCACTCACAGCATAGACGGACAGGCCATGCCGCACAACCCGGCGCTGGCAGCGGGAGTGAATCTTAACGATTTGGGATTTGCCGACACCACTCGCGGCGATACCGCGAAAAACGTTTGGATCGACTGGGTTTCAGGCGCAACGGTAAGGCAAGGTCTGCCTGCGCGCATTGAAAAAGTGTAAATAGGATCAGCTCGCCTTGCGAGCTGATTCAACCCCTGGCAAGTAGCCAAGGGCGTGCAACATCAGCCCTTCAATGCCTTTTCCAGCAAAGCGCCAACGATCTCATTGACGTTGGTGTTTTGCGCTGCGGCTTGAGCACGGATTTCGTCAACCAGCGTTTGCTTGATCTTGACGGGGAACGAGATCAGGCCTTGCGCTTGATCCAGCTTGCGCTGTTCCCGGCGGTCAACCGTGCCATTGGCGGAGTCAGTAGAAAAACGATTGGGGGTACCGCTTTTTTTCATTTTTTCCACTATTTTTAGTGCTTTGTTCTTTTCCAGATCGGTTTTCTTCATGAGGTTCCATCACTAAGGGTCTATGGCGAGTAAATCGCGCTACGGCGCTGATTATACGGTGCCTGGCGATACTGGGTTAAAAAGCCTAGTGCTGTAAAAGGGAATGGGTGTAGTATCGACAGGCTTGCGGGGAATGGCGCAGGCATAAAACACCTCTAAAAACACCGGAGACAACAAATGAACGTTTTAACGCGTGTATCAACTGTTGTAATAAGCCTAGCTTGCGGTGCCCTGGCAAGTGGAGCATCTGCCCAGGACAATGTTCAGAAACTGATGAACATGAATACCACCGGCGCATCACTGGATATGGAAACTGTACCGCAAACAGGAGCGGCAGCAGATGCCATCAAGCGTAATCTGGAAAACGTCAAACTGCCGACAGGCTTCAAGATAGCGCTTTATGCCGTCGTTCCAGACGCTCGACACATGGCGGTAGGGCCCTCGACAGGTGTGGTCTTTGTCGGTACCCGAAAAACCAAGATATGGTCGGTCACTGATAGAACCAAAAGCCGCGTGGCAGATGACGTCAAGCGCTTCTCCCCGTCAATAGCCATGAAGGTGCCTAACGGCGTTTGTTTTTCCCGCGATGGCATGTTGTATAGCGTCGAACACAACCGTGTGATGGTGTACCCAGCCGCCGAGTTCTTCTACGAAGGCCCTGACGTCGCAACTGGTATTGTTGTCCCGCAAGGCGAACTCATTCCGGTCAAGGAAGAAAGCTTCAACCACGGCGCCCGAACCTGCCGGGTAGGGCCTGACAACAAGCTTTATATTACGCTGGGCAACCCATTCAACGTCCCGCCGAAAGACAAACTGGAGCTCTACGCCAAGACAGGCATGATGGGCATCATCCGCATGGATGTCGACGGCAAGAATCGTGAAGTCTACGCGCAAGGCGTACGCAATTCGGTAGGGATGGACTTCAATCCCAAGGACAAAACCTTGTGGTTTACCGATAATCAAGTCGACGGCATGGGTGATGACATCCCCCCCGGCGAGTTGAATCGCGCCACTGAAATGGGACAAAACTTCGGCTTTCCATATTACGGCGGCGGCAAGATCCGGACAGTCGAATACAAAGATGCCGAACCGCCAGCTAATGCCGTATTTCCCCAAGTCGACATGGCAGCCCATGCGGCAGATCTGGGGATGACGTTCTATAGCGGAAAAATGTTCCCCGAACAATACCGTGGCGGCGTTTTCTCTGCACAGCATGGTTCCTGGAACCGTACTACCCCGGTAGGCGCACGAGTCATGTTCACCAGCCTTAAAGAAGATGGCACCGTCGATAAAACCGAGGTGTTCGCCGATGGCTGGCTAACGCCAAACAACGAGTATCTGGGCCGCCCGGTCGACGTCGCCACGTTGCCTGATGGTTCGTTGCTGGTATCGGATGATTATGCCGGTGCTATCTACAGGATCTCGTATGAAGGCAAGTAGGCTCATCTGGACGATGGCCAAGGCGGGTGGTGCGCTGGCGTTGATGGCTGGCGTTCTATCGCCTGTATCTGCAGTGCTGGCCGCCGATTTGGCGGCTGGCAAGGCGAAGGCGGTGCAGTGCGCCACTTGCCACGGCGCAAATGGAATGGCTACGCTGCCTGATGCGCCTAATCTGGCTGGTCAGAACGAAATCTATCTGGTGAAGGCGTTGAATGATTTCAAGTCGGGGGAACGGAAAAACGAGATGATGTCGCTGATGGTGGCGGGTTTGTCTGATGCTGATATCGAGAATCTTGCTGCTTACTATCAGAGCATTCAAGTTACGGTGAAAGAGCCGTAGTTGTTGTTCTGGTGCAGGTTTTATTGTTTCTTACGGCGACGTTGTCGTTCTTATGATGGTTTCATCGTTTGCTGTGACGGCGTTATCGTTTTTATGTGGCGCAGCGAGCTGGGGCGGGTCCACCCCAGCTCGCTGCATCTCACAATAGCGATAATCGGACGACGCTTCTTACGGACCGATACCTACAGGACGAATACTTCGGGATAGACAGATGCTTCGGGACGGTAGTAGCCAGAACCGCAGCTACATGAACTGACG
>DATJCP010000467.1:0-2395 GCA_035514715.1 Candidimonas sp. | reverse complement strand
CGCACGACACCGAAATGCTCGCGATAGAAATTGATGGCTTCGTGATTGGTGGCCGAACCCTGCACCGACAAATGCAGGCGCAACTGAGGGTAATGCTGGCTGGCGTACTGCATCAGGCCAGGATCGGCCACAATCATGGCGTCTATGCCCGAATCGGCCGCGCGATCGACCGCTTCGCGCCACAAGCGCCAGCTGGCTGGTTGCGCATACGTATTCAAGGCCAGGAAAACCTTGCGGCCATTCGCGTGGGCGTAGCGTATGCCTTCATTGATCGCCGCTTCGTCGAAATTCAGACCAGCGAAATTTCGGGCGTTGGTCGCATCGCGAAAGCCCAGATAAACACAATCGGCACCATTATCAATGGCCGACTTCAATGCCGGCAAACTGCCAGCCGGGCAAACGAGTTCCATAGGCGGCGGGGAAATGCTGCCTGCTATGGGACCTTGTGAGGTAGAAAGTATCTGCGTCATGGATTGCTCTTGTATATAGGTAGGGCTTCTTGCGAAAATTTTGGGCGCAAGACTCCCCGAGATGCTGCTTTCCGGGGTTTCCGGAAAGTGGCATCCCTGCCTTGCTACGGTAAAAACTTAGGTAAAGGAACTAGGCGGGTACGAGCGCCGGCTCTGCTGGCCTTACGGTGGGTGCAGCAACCGTAGCCAAAACAGGCCTTAGCCCGGTGAGCAGGAACTCAACGAGTTCGCGAACCGGGCGTATGGCGTTGCCAAATGGCAGTTTTTCGGAACCGCGGAAAAACAGGCCGCGTTTGATGTCGCCCGCCAAGGCAAACGCCAATTGTGTGTCGATGCAAAACTGGCCGTGCTTGCTGATGCCGTCTCGTAGGCCGCATTGAGCCAGGCAATCGAACCCGACCGTGCACTGCTTAGGTTTGGCGATACGCTGCAGCTTTGCTTCTTTTTCAAGGTAATTGGCCAACCAGGGCGTGCGGACGGCACGTGCAGGCAGACCCGCGACGCTCATGAAGGTGACAATATCTTCGGGCCTGGCTTCCACCAGCACCTTCTTGAAATTGGGATGCGCATCGCCTTCTTCGGTGACTGCGAAAGGCGTACCCAGCTGTACCGCGCTAGCGCCCATGCCCATAAGGCTGACCACCTGTTCGTGGCTATGAATACCGCCCCCGGTGATAAGGGGGATGTTTTCTTTTTCGATGCCCAGGTCTTTGAATAGCTGCAAAGTGCCTTCAAGAACGGCGGGAAATGCGAAATTAGGATTATTCAAAGCGTCGGCGCTAGGAGCGCCGAGGTGGCCGGCGGCATAGCGGGGATTTTCAATGACGATGGCGTCGGGCAAGCGGTTCTTGCGCATCCATTTTTTCAGGATGACGCCGATACCACGGACATCGGACAAGATGGGAATAAGCGCTACCTTGGGGAAGTCGGTAGTGATTTCGGGCAGATCGAGCGGCAGGCCGGCGCCTACGACAACAGCGTCGGCATTGCTTTCGCAAGCCTGGCGCACGTAGGACGCGTATTCCGCCACGGCCTTCATGACGTTGACCGCGATCAACCCATTGCCCTTGGCCATTTTCTTGGCGGCGTTGATTTCGCGGTCGAGGGCGACAAGGTTGACGGAATCGATAAGGGCTTTGTCGCGCGAGCGGCCTGTTTGCAGCATGAGGTCGGGATGATGGCGTCGTAGATCGACGCTGGAGATGGTGCCGACCGCCCCAAGCGAGGCCACTGTTCCTGCGAGCCTATGGGCGGAAACACCCACGCCCATTCCACCCTGCACAATAGGAAGCAGCGATTTGCCTTTTAGCTTGAGTCGTTCTAGAGCAGAATGCAGCACAATAAGTGTCCTTCAAAAAATAGAGGCGTGAAAACGCAGTTGCCACTATGCAGCCGAACGGCTTCGTACTCCTTAATAAAAATCAAGGTTATGTCTTTTAAGTTGATGTAACAATGCTCGGTTTGCAATGTGGGTATAGCTGCCCAGGGGATAATGCCGAGGTATGGTTATATCCTCAGGAATACAAATAATGACTACTGAACGACCAGATTACGAAATTACGCTGGACACCTCGGGGCTTGAGGCGCCCGAACCGCTGGAGCGGGTACTGGAAGCGCTTGCTACGCTGGAACCTCATCAGCGCCTGCGCATGCTGATCGACCGCGAACCCCGGCCGCTGTACGGCATACTTGACCAGAACAACTTCTCGCACGAAACCATTACCACCGCCGACTACCGCTACGAGATCCATATCTGGCATAAACGCTGATGCGGCGGGCACTGTCTTTCGATAACTCACCGGCACTTTCCGTGCCGCTGCGCTTTTTCCTGAACGCACCGGTTTTTGCCCTACTGGCAGGCCTATTGCTGCTATGGGCCGGTCCGCAAGCGCTGGAGTCCCGATGGACGCCCTACACCTTGGCAT
>DATJCP010000466.1:0-2721 GCA_035514715.1 Candidimonas sp. | reverse complement strand
GCTGTTTGTTGAGCCACGGTTTGGCCGAAGAGGGGGGTCATTTCGGGTGACGTAGTGAACTCGCCTGTGGGAAGCTCGGTACCAAACTTGGTGTTGCCTGCGGCGTAATAGCCCAGGCCAGGCGCATATAGCGCCAGGTTCATCCATTGCTCGAATGGCATGAAGCCTGAGGGGATGGCCTGGATTTGCTGCGCAAGATGGTTTGCAACCGCTACTGCGTGGTCAGCCGATTGGGCATCCAGAGCTGGCAGCCCGGAGGGAATCGCGGATGATGGGGGTATCGTCATGAAAAAATCAGGAATCTTGGTCGGGTAACGTTAGGCTGCGCTTCTCAAGAGGGGGCTGCGGCGCCTGTGATTCATCTTGGTCCGTCGTATGTGCCTGTTTGCCAGGCTTGCCTTTGCTGAGCAGGAATAGGGAATGGCACATGGACAGCAGAAAGGCGACCAGCAGCGCAACTATGATGGCGACAATATAGTTATTGAAGACTACCCATAGCGGTATGGACAGAAGCAATGCAAGGAAGAAGGGCTTGCGTACAAGCTGTTTCATAGAGTTTGGGAGGCGCTGGCTGCAGCCTGAGGATGGAAGCAAGACATCATTGTAGCTGTGGGGCAGAAAAAAGCCCCGCACAAGGGCGGGGCTTTTTGGTCAGCCAGGCAGTGCTGGCATGACCTGATGCTGCATTGCCTGATTACGAAGCAAATTCGCGGCGCGCTGCGCTTTTGCCGCGGGTCGACGTGGGCTTGCCGGCAAAGCCTGGGCGCGTCGTAGGACGTGCAGTGGGCTTGGCGCCAGCTGGGCCTTTGTGGGCAAAGTCAGGGCGTGCGGCGCGTGCAGGACGGTCGCCGAATGCTGGACGCTCGCTGAACGCTGGGCGGTCGCCAAATGCAGGGCGCTCGGTGCGTGCAGGGCGGGCATCGCCGCTGGCGAATTCGCTACGGCCTTTGTAGCCGCCGCTGCGCTCTTCACCGCCAAAGCTCTTGCGGCTGTCGGCCGAACGATCATAGGACGGGCGGCCTTCGTAGGCTGGGCGCTCGGTGCGTGCAGGACGACCTTCGTAAGAAGGTTTGTCACCGAAGCGCGGTTTGCCTTCAAATGCGGGCTTGTCGCCAAAGCGTGGTTTGCCTTCGTAGGCAGGCTTCTCGCCGAAACCACCGCGGTCAGCGCCTGGCTTGCGGCCATAGCTTGGCTTGCCGCCACCAAAGCCGCCGCGTGGAGCAAAGCTCTTGCCGCTACCTTTACGGTCGGTGTAGGTAGGACGAGCCGTTTTCTTGGGCTCGAGGCCTTCGATTTCTTGCGGAGGAATAGGCTGGCCGATGAAGTGTTCGATACGGCGGATTTTGTGGCGTTCGGAATGCGTAGCCAATGTAAATGCCAGGCCGCTGCGACCGGCGCGGCCAGTACGGCCGATACGGTGAACGTAATCTTCAGCTTGCATAGGCAAGTCGTAGTTGACGGCATGGCTGATGCCTTGCACGTCGATGCCGCGAGCTGCCACATCGGTTGCTACCAGAATACGCAACTGGCCTTTTTGCAACAGGCCCAATGTGCGGGTGCGCTGGCGTTGATTCATATCGCCGTGCAGGGCGGCGGCAGCAAAGCCTTGGTCGGACAAGCGGTCTGCCAGATCGTCGGCGCCGCGCTTGGTCGAAGTAAAGACAATCGCTTGATCCAGGTTGGCATCACGCAGCAAGTGGTCGAGCAAACGCATCTTGTGGCCGTTGTCGTCGGCATACAGCAAGCTTTGCGTAATGTTGGAGTGCTTTTCTTTCTGGCTCGACAGCTGGATTTGTTCCGGCTGATTCATCATCTTGGCGGCAAGGCGGGCGATAGTGCCATCCAGTGTTGCCGAGAACAGCAGTGTTTGACGGTCTTTGGGTGTGCTGCCAACGATGGTTTCGATGTCTTCGATGAAGCCCATGTCCAGCATGCGGTCAGCTTCGTCCAGGACCAGAGTGTGAACGGTCGACAGATTGACGCGTTTGGCTTGCAGGTGGTCGATCAGGCGGCCGGGGGTGGCTACCAATACGTCGACACGACGCGACAAGGCTTTGAGTTGGGCGCCGTAAGGCATACCGCCGACAACAACAGCGATACGCAAATCTTTAATGTGTGCGCCGTAAGTCTTGGTGGCTTCTGCAACTTGCATTGCAAGTTCGCGGGTGGGGGTCAGTACCAGCACTTGTACGCCAGTGCCTTTGTTGGCCGGCATGTTGGAAATGCGGTTCAGAGCGGGGAGCATAAAGGCGGCGGTTTTACCGCTGCCTGTTTGTGCGGAAACCATCAGGTCGCTACCTGCCAGTGCCTTGGGGATGGAGGCTGCCTGGACGGGAGTCGGCTCGGTAAAGCCGGCTTTCAGAACGGCGGACAACAGGGAAGGGTTGAGACCTAAAGTATCAAAAGACATGCGTGTTCCTTTGCCGTGCGAACGGCATACACTAGCGCGGGCGGTTATGTGAGCCCGTGGCGCTGGTTGATTGGAGCATCGTGCCGACCGAATCAACCTAAAGTGCAGCGTAGTGTCTTGGAAGACGCAGCGAAAAGGCTCGGGGGTCAGGGAGCGATGGCGTTCGACATGGGTGCTGAGATATCAGTCAACTGCTATGACACAGCGTGTGCTGTATGAAAATGTCGACGCATTGATTAATGCAGTGCCGGAAGTATAGCCTTATTTTTATACCCGGGTAAACCCCTATCGTTGTTGCGTTGCAACAGAAT
>DATJCP010000465.1:0-8457 GCA_035514715.1 Candidimonas sp. | reverse complement strand
ATAGAACGTGTCCCAGCCCCAGGCCAGGGCGATTGCTGCGAGAAAGACAGTCAGTAAGATTTTCATGAGCGGGTGCTACGGTAAGAAGGTAAAAAGGGAAGTAAAGGCTTGCCGGCTTAGTGGTCTTTGCTCTTGATCTTGGTTTTTAGAATGTCCCCGGAAGCCAAGTCCATATCGAGCTTGACCCGCTGCCCGTCCTTGTTGCGAGCCTTGGCCTCATACACTGTGCGGTCGCGTTCGATCTCTGTAATGTCGGTGTATCCTGCGGCTTCCAGCTTTTCGTGGATTTGCTTGATAGTCAGTGCTTGACTGGCCGCAACGGTTTGGGAGCTTGCCGTTGCCGGGGCGGCGTTCTGGGCAAGGACGGGGGTAAGGCTTGCGGCCATGAAAAGCATTGCTGCGCTGATGACGACTGCGGAAAGACGTGTTGAAGTAGACATGGTTATCTCCGGTAAGTGATAAGGCGGCCGTGTGTTCGACCGTGATGCCATTGTGTGCTTCGCCGTATGAACCTTGTCTGAAGGGTTTGTTAATCTGCGGTTCATCTTCAATCGGCTATAAACGCTTCTTCGCGCGTGCGTTTGTTCTTGGTGTTCAAGATGCCGCCGGACTAAATTATTCAAGCTTGAGAATGTCTGCACAGGAGAGCCGCATGTTGAAGATGTCTATCGCGCTAGCGTTGCTTGTTGGTGCATTGGGCGCAGCTTTATTGCCTATGGGTGCAAGCTACGGTGGAGAAAGCGACCACGAGCAGGCCAGGCATGCGCTTGAAGCCGGGGAAATTCTTTCCTTGCGCACCGTCATGGACCAGGTCGAACGCGACTATCCTGGCCAGATCGTCAAGATCGAATTCGAGCGCGATGACGGTGTGTGGCTATACGAAATCAAGGTGCTGCAAAGCGGCGGCAGGTTGGTCAAGATGAAAATTGATGCACGCGACGGCACGGTACTGAAAATCAAGGGGCCAGATATGCGACATAAGGGCAGGGATTGATGCATATTCTTATCGTGGAAGATGAGCCGACATTGGCCCAGCAATTGACCGAGGCGCTGACAGGGGCCGGTTATGTCGTTGACACGGCAGCCGACGGCCAGGAAGGCCATTATTTGGGCGAGGTCGAATCGTTTGATGCCGTCATTCTGGATCTGGGCTTGCCGGTGATGGACGGTATTACCGTATTGAAAAAATGGCGTAGTGCGGGGCGCTCCATGCCGGTGCTGATTCTTACCGCCCGGGACAATTGGCATGAAAAGGTCGCCGGTATTGATGCCGGCGCCGACGATTACCTGACCAAGCCTTTTCATATGGAAGAATTGCTGGCCCGCTTGCGGGCTTTGCTGCGCAGGGCGGCGGGGCACGCCAGTTCCGAGCTGCGCTGCGGCGGCGTTGTGCTGGACACGCGGAATGCGCGTGTTACGGTCGACGGGCGGGCGCTTACACTGACCAGTCACGAGTTTCGTATCCTGGGGTTTTTGATGCACCATCAAGACGAGGTAGTTTCCCGTGCGACGCTTACTGAGCATATTTACGCCCAGGATTTTGATCGCGACTCGAACACGATCGAGGTGTTCATTGCCCGTTTGCGTAAAAAACTGCCCGAAGGCTTTATCGTAACGGTACGAGGCCTGGGCTATAGGTTGGCCGGCGCCTCATGAAGACACTCTATGCGTCGCATCGAGCTGCATTGAATTCGCTGCGCCTGCGCTTGCTGGTCGGTACGCTAGTCTGGATACTGGTGTCGATTATTGCTGCCGGCTGGGGTCTGAGCAGTTTGTTTCAGCGGCATATCAGCACGCAGTTCCAGGCAGAGCTCAAAACCCATTTGGACCAGCTTACCGCGGCCCTGGCGATCAATGCCGACGGCAAGCCGTCGGTGCCTTCGCCTCTGAGCGATCCGCGCTTTGATAAACCTTATTCCCGCCTGTACTGGCAGATAGACCAAGTGCAAGACGGAGCGCAGCCTGCCGTTGCAGGCCTGCTGCGCTCCCGGTCATTGTGGGATGCAGTACTCAAGGCGCCGGCTTCTGCTCTTGCCGACAAGCCTGAGCAGATTTATTCGGTAGCCGGGCCTGATGGGTATACCTTGTCCGTACTTGAGCGTGTCGTGCATCCCGATGAAGACGCTGCGCCTGCACTGCGTCTAATGATTGCGGCCGACCAGCGTCTGATGGCGGAGCCGATAGAACGTTTTACCCGCATGCTGGTGCTTTCGTTAGGTGTGCTGGGTATAGGCTTGATGTTGGCGGCGATCGTCCAGGTGTTGACAGGCTTGCGGCCATTGGGCCAGTTGCGCCGCAAGCTGGGTGCTGTACGCGATGGCCGGGCAAGAGGGATAGAAGGGGACTTCCCGACGGAAGTCCAGCCTCTGGTAGATGATTTTAACGGGGTGCTATCGATTAATGCCGAAATCGTGAATCGGGCTCGCACTCAGGCTGGCAACTTGGCACATGCGGTCAAGACGCCGCTGGCGATACTGGCGAATGCCGCTGAGCGCGAAGACACGCCACTGGCTCGTTTGGTGATGGAGCAAGTAGCCATGGCCAGGCGCCAAGTCGATTACCATTTGGCGCGTGCTCGGGCGGCTGCGGCGGTGCAGGCGTCGGGCTTGCGTACCGTTGTTCGTCCGCCGCTGGAAGCGTTGGTCCGTGTCATGGGCCGCCTGCATGCGGGGCGCGGCCTGGAAGTCGTGCTGCTTTGTGCCAGCGAAGAGCTTGCTTTTCGCGGTGAGGAGCAGGATCTACAGGAAATGCTGGGCAACTTGCTCGACAATGCGTGCAAGTGGGCTGCCAGCCGGGTCATGGTGAGTGTTGCGGTAGAAGGGCAGGACTTGCTGTTTATCGTAGACGATGACGGCAGGGGCTTATCGGCCGCAGAGTGCGAAAAAGTGTTCAGGCGTGGTGTGCGTGCCGATGAACAGGCGGTAGGCTCTGGGTTGGGCCTTGCAATAGTCCGAGACCTTGCAGTGCTGTATGGCGGCGGCGTTCATGCTGAAAGATCTTCCGCAGGCGGTTTGCGCGTAGTGTTGCGTTTGCCTGCGGCGTGATGCGGTACTAAGGTCGCTTCAAAAGTATTATTGCGGCGGTTGCACCAAGCCGAGTTCAATCAGATTGGGAATACAGATGCTGGTGGCGCGGCGGCCTTCGTCGATGGCCGTTTTGGCCCTGTGGAAATCCAACAGCCCCAGATGTGCCAGTCTTGGTGCAATCACAATGTCAGGCGGCTCGCCCGCCATACGGCTGCGGGTGATGCGTACTTGCATGATGTTAATACTGGCGGCTACGACATCAAGCATAGAGGGCAGCCTTTGTTCGATGGGGGTAGGCTCGGGTAGCAAGGTGCTTAGGTTCTGCTGCAGTTTTCGCACCCATTCGCTGCTTGCCGGTACGGGGGTATCTTGTTGAGCATTGCGGTTCAGGTGGCGGCCCAGAATGTCGGAGTTAAGGTCAACAGCGATAACTATTTCAGCGCCCATGGCGCGCGCCAGCGATACCGGTACAGGGTTGACCAGCCCGCCATCGACCAGCAGGTGGTCGTCGTGCCATACCGGCGAGAACAGCCCGGGCAGGGCAATCGAAGCCCGCACCACTTCGACAGTCGAGCCGGTGCGCAACCATACTTCATTGCCCGTATGCAGGGCGGTCGCGACTGCGCCGAAAGGAATCTTCAAGGACTCAATGGGGGCGTCGATAAAGTTACGGCGAAAGAACGCCATCAGGCGTTCGCCCTTGAGCATGCCGCCGTTCATGCGCAAATCCATGAACGACACAATATCCTTGAAGCCCAGGCTCAGTACCCATTTTTCGAAGCGTTCAAGTTCGCCAACCGAGTAGGCCGCGCCCACCAGTGCGCCGATAGAGGTGCCGCACACGATATCGGGGCGGATGCCCGCTTGTTCCAATGCCTGGATGACGCCGATATGCGCCCAGCCGCGCGCCGACCCGCTGCCCAGTACCAGGCCTATACGCGGCTTGCGTTTAAGGGTGTTCATATCCGTAATCCTTGTTCAGGCGTATGGCAGTACGCGGCGGCGTGAATGATTAATTCCAGCTGCCGCCTTTCCCGCCCACACTGTAGCGACCAGCACCCAGCAACGCAACGGCCAGACCGCCGAACAGGTACAAGCCTTGGAGTTCAAGACGCCAACCGCCGGTGCCGCTCAATTGGGAGAGGTGTCCGGTATGGGCAAGCGCAATGGCGACAATCATGTTGATCATGATCAGCAGGCCGCCCAGGCGCGTATATAGGCCAAAAATCAGCAGTAATGGTGCGATGAATTCACCGATATATACCGCCCAGCCGAGAAAGGCCGGTAGGCCGCGCGCCACCATCATGCTTTCAATAGGGCCGACTCCATGGAGGAGTTTGGCAATGCCGTGCATCAGGAAAAGCATGCCTATTGTCAGGCGCAGTAGCAGTTTTCCCAGTTCATCGAGGTTGGCAGGAGACATGTGTGGTTCCAATAGTGAAGATGAGTGCCTTGGCTGGCAGGCGCGCCATTATAGAAGTAAGGGGGGAGTCGCCCTTTTTCTGTCAGCCTGTTTAGCCAAGCGATAAGAGGAAAGGCGCAACAAAGTTTTATTTGCGCGCAATCTTATCAAGGAATAAGCTAACGCAACCAGCTCAGTGAATCATGTCTGCCCGATAACCGTTCGTCGTCTTCGTTTTGTACTCTTTTCCCTGACAGGAGAGTCTCTTGCGATTGAATGCCAGTGGTGTCGCCCCTGTTACTTTTATCGGCTCGGCTGTTATTGCCCTGGGCCTTATTCTGTATGCCGTCATACAGCCAACGGCTGCCGCAGCGCTGTTTGCAGGCGTCAATAAGTGGATTATCAACGAAATCGGCTGGTTCTACATGCTGTCGGTCGGCATTTTCGTGCTGTTCCTCTTGGGGCTGGCCATGAGCCAACTCGGCAAGGTCAAGCTGGGTCCCGACGACTCTGTGCCCGACTATAAATACGGCACGTGGGTGGCCATGTTGTTTAGTGCCGGCATGGGCATAGGCATAGTCTTCTATGGTGTGGCCGAACCCATTATGCATTTCGCCCACCCTCCCGATGCCGCGCCGCGCACCGCCGATGCGGCGCGCGATGCGATGGAAATCACCTTTTTCCATTGGGGAGTACATGCTTGGGCCATTTATGCCGTCCTGGGGTTGGCGCTGGCGTATTTTGGCTACCGGCGAGGGCAGCCGTTGGCGATCCGCTCCGCCTTTCATCCCATCATAGGTGACCGCATTCACGGCCCTATCGGCGACGTAATCGATATTTTTGCTGTCGTGGGCACTTTGGCGGGGTTGGCTACCTCTCTTGGCTTGGGGGTGTCGCAGCTGAACGCCAGCATGAATTACCTGTTCGGGCTGCCGCAAAGCCTGTTCATTCAATTGGTGTTGATTGCTATTGTTACGCTGCTGGCCACTTTCACGGTGGCAACCGGTCTGGATAATGGCATCAGGCGCCTGAGCGAACTGATCATCATTGTTTCGGCGTTCCTGATGCTGCTTATCGTTGCACTGGGACCCACTACATTTCTGCTGCGCGCGTTTGTCGAAAACATAGGCTTGTATATCCATGCATTCGTTGCGCGAACCTTTCATATCTACGCCTACGAGCCTACGGACTGGGTGGGGGAGTGGACGCTGTTCTATTGGGGCTGGTGGATTTCGTGGTCGCCCTTTGTCGGCATGTTCATTGCGCGCATATCTCGCGGCCGCACGATACGCGAGTTCTTGATCGGGGTGTTGTTTGCGCCGGCCGGTTTCAGTTTTATCTGGTTCACGATTTTCGGCAACTTGGCGATATGGCTGGATATGAATGTGGCGCACGGGAAGATTTCGACAACCGTGGCGGCTAATCTGCCTTTAGCCTTGTTCACGGTATTCGATTATCTGCCATGGGCAAATTTTCTGGCATGGATTACAGGGCTTTTAGTGGCGGTCTACTTTGTGACCGCTTCCGATGCGGGGGCGCTGGTCATCGCCATGATTACATCCAAGGGCGACGAAGAGCCGCCGTTATGGCTGCGGATATTCTGGGCCTTGGCTTGCGGCGGCGTGGCGGCTTGTCTTTTGGTGGCCGGCGGACTGGAGGCGGTGCAATCTGTTGCGGTGATTGCCGCGTTGCCGCTGTGCGCCGTCATGTTATTGATGTGTTACGGCATACTCAAGGGCTTGCGCGACGAGGTTTCCATACAGGCAAGCCGCAATCTGCCGACCGCGCCGCTTATTGCCACGCAAGGCGGCTTGTCGCTACGCCAGCGCCTTAGCAGCATCGTCAGCCATCCAACCAAGGCGCAGGCTGCCGCATTTATTGAAAAAACGGTTATAGAAGCGTTCGGCCTGGTTGCGTCCGAGCTGCAAAAGCGCCAGATCAACACTGAAATGCTGCGCCTCGACGATGGTGTGCAATTAGTCATTCGCCATGGGGATGATGCGGAAGACTTTACTTATGCGGTGCGCTTGGTCAGTCAGCCCATTCCTGCCTTCGCCTTATCGGATGCCGCCCGGCGCGAAGGCGAGAAAAAGCGCTTTTATCGTACCGAGGTTTTCCTGAACAAGGGCGGGCGCGGTTACGACATCTATGGCTATCATTCCGATCAGGTTGTTGCCGATTTGGTTAATCATTACGATCGTTTTCGGCACTACCTGTATTCGCTGGACCCCAATACCACTATGTAAGTTCAGGCGTTTGATCTCGATAAGTCTGGACCAGACCGGGAAATTGCGAGAACGGGATTTTCAGTTCGTCTTCGCTTTTGATCAGTTCGTAGCCCAGATCGTCGACGATGATGGCGCTGGGATGGGCTTCGGTAAGAATCCGGTGCATTTGCTCGGAGGTGCCGTAGCAGTTCATGGGCACCAGGGTTTTTCCAGCTGCCAGGATGGCCAGCATGCTGACGATATATTCCATGGAGTTGGCCGCGCACAGCCCTACACGCGAGCCCGGTGTGGGGTCTTTGACCTGCAGTGCCACGGCAAGCGCATTGACGGAAGTTGCCAGTTCAAGATAGCTGACCTGGCAGTTTTCATCTTCGATAGCCGCTTCGTCGCCGTGCTGTTGCGCCATGTTATTCAGGAACTCAAGGGAAAGCAGCATGCAAGTGGCCTTTCAGGAAAATGAATGTCGGGTGAGTATAGATAGCTTGCCTATCGTTTTTCTAAAAATATCCTAAGGGTTTTCCCGTTTGAGTCTGATTTTCTAGAATTTTTTTAGCTATTCCAGGGAAAAACTGGATATTCTTGAAGTCAATTCAATCATCGGAACTGGAGTTGACATGGCATCTCGCAAAAACTTATTGGCTACATTGCTTGTCGTTTCGTTAAGCAGCTTTGCTGCCATAAGTAACGCCGCATCCGATACGGTTCGTATCGTTACCGATCCTACTTTTCCTCCGATGGAATTTACCAAGGCAGGCCAGCGCACAGGCTTTGATATCGAGCTTACCGAGGCCTTGGTCAAGGAAATGGGCAAAAAGCTTGAATGGACCGACATCGATTTCAAAGGCTTGATCCCCGCCGTCTTGTCAGGGCGTGCCGATGCCGCCGTATCGGCCATCTACATTACCGACGAACGCAAAAAAGTGGTCGATTTCACCGACTCTTATTACGCTGGTGGGTTAGTGGTGCTGACCAAGAAAGACGGCCCCATCAAGTCCCTGAAAGATCTGGATGGCAAGAAAGTGTCTGTGCAGGTGGGCACCAAATCCGTCAAATATTTGCAAGACAACTATCCTAAAGTGCAGCGCGTCGAGGTCGAGAAAAACGAGGAGATGTTTAACCTGGTTGGCATCGGCCGTTCCGATGCCGCGGTAACAGGCAAGCCCGCAGCCAAGCTTTACGCTCAGGCGCATCCAGACCTGACTGTACTGGCCGATCAGATCACCACGGAGGAGTACGGTATTGCTGTCAGCAAGAACGAGCCGGGGCTGACTAAAGACTTTAATGCCGCGCTGCAACGCCTCAAAGCCAATGGCGCCTATCAAAAAATTGTCGACAAATGGTTTGAAGGCAGTGCCAAATGAATTTTGACTTTACGCCGGCATTTGCTGACTGGCGAGCATTGCTGAGCGGGGCAACCGTCACCATCGAGGTGACGGTTTGTGCGCTGGTGCTGTCGTGCATACTGGGGCTTTTGATAGGCATAGGCCGCTTGAACCCTCAGCGCAAAGCCTTATATGGTTTTTGCACGGTTTATCTGTCGTGCTTTCGCGGCACGCCATTGCTGGTGCAGCTGTTTATCTGGTTTTTTGGCTTGCCGCGTTTTGGCATACTGCTACCTGCTTTTGCCTGTGGGGTGCTTGGCCTGGGCATGTACTCGGCATCTTACGTGTCAGAAATCGTGCGCGGCGCCATCCAGTCGGTAGATCGCGGCCAAATGGAGGCCGCGCGCTCACTGGGCATGTCGTCGTCGCAGGCGATGTTCAAGATTATTCTGCCCCAGGCTTTCGTGCGCATGATTCCC
>DATJCP010000464.1:0-3968 GCA_035514715.1 Candidimonas sp. | reverse complement strand
ATGTTCGTATTCGCTTCGGGCGCTTTTGCCGCCGACCTGGTAGCAGGAAAAGCCGCATACGAGAAATTCAACTGTGCCTCGTGCCATGGTGCTGATGGCAAGACTTCCGTCATGCCGTCTTACCCGGTTTTGGCTGGCCAGCATGAAGATTTTCTTCGGCATGCACTAGGCGCCTACAAACGCGGCGCTTCGGGTGCCCCTGCAACCGCCAACATTCGCAAGAATGCGATCATGGGCGCCATGGCTGCCCCCTTGTCGACCACTGATGTCGCCAATATTGCGGCCTGGCTGTCCAGCCTTCCATCGCCATTGGCTGTGCGCAAGTAATTGGTTCGCTGTCGGATTACGTGGCTGCGCCACTAATCCGATTTACTTGTCATTGCATTGAGTTTTGTACGGTGCATAGCCCGGGTTAGGGCGATAAGACCCTAACCGGCACCTTTATCCTTCAGCCTCGTGTTGCATGGCGACGTATCAACTCCAGATACTTCTCGCTGTCGAATGGCGTGCCCAGGCGCTGGGCTTCCCAAATCACTTCCCCCAACGCTTCCATGATGACGTGCGCGGCTTCGTGGGCATCGCGCGTGGCCAGCAGGCCTTGAAATGCGGCCTTGATGCCGGGCGGCTGATCTATGGATAGTTGCTCGTTGATCGCCAGGTGCATGGACATATGCAGGAAGGGGTTGGTGCGGCCTTCATCGACTGAGAAGTCGGTCTCTGCTATTTCCGGGTTTTCCAGGTCGGCGTGATATTCCGGGTGCAGTTCGACGAGATCGGCAGCCATCGTTTCCAGTGGCGTGAGCACACCGGCTGTTTTGCGCTTGGCCCATGCTTCAGTAAAAAATTGCCGAACCTGTTCGCGCGATGGATTAAACATAAGGCTTCCTGTGGCAAACAGCCACATCTTTGAATAAAAGCTTCATTTTAAGGCCTGTTTGACGTGGCCACAGGAAGTTGTATGTTTAAAGGTTAAAATCAGATGCTAAATTAGGCTAAACTAGTCTTATATAAGACTTCATAATCTTACTAGCGGTTTATCCGATTACCACTCCTTATCGAGCACAACTGTAGCATTCATGTCCTATCAGCACATCAAGGTCCCCGCAGCGGGCCAAAAAATTACGGTCAATGCCGATTTTTCGCTCAACGTCCCCGACGAGCCGATTCTTCCCTTTATCGAAGGCGACGGCACGGGCGCTGACATTACTCCAGTCATGCTCAAGGTTGTCGATGCAGCCGTTGCCAAGGCCTATGGCGGCAAGCGCAAGATCCACTGGATGGAAGTGTATGCCGGCGAAAAGTCCACTAAGATCTATGGCCCCGATGTCTGGCTGCCTGAAGAAACTCTGGCTGCTGTAAAAGATTACGTCGTTTCCATCAAGGGTCCATTGACCACGCCAGTTGGCGGCGGCATTCGTTCGCTGAACGTGGCTTTGCGCCAGCAGCTTGACCTGTACGTCTGCCTGCGTCCTATCCAGTACTTCAAGGGCGTTCCTTCGCCCGTGAAAGAGCCCGAAAAAACCAACATGGTCATCTTCCGCGAAAACTCGGAAGACATCTACGCTGGTGTTGAATTCGAAGCAGAAAGCGCCAACGCCAAGAAGTTGATTGCTTTCTTGCAAAACGAACTGGGCGTCACCAAGATCCGTTTCCCCGAAACTTCGGGTATCGGCATCAAGCCTGTGTCGCGCGAAGGCACGCAGCGCCTGGTCCGCAAGGCCATCCAGTACGCCATCGACAACGACAAGGCTTCGGTTACCCTGGTTCACAAGGGCAACATCATGAAGTTCACCGAAGGTGGCTTCCGTGATTGGGGCTACGAGCTGGCCCAGAAAGAATTCGGCGCCCAACTGATCGACGGCGGCCCATGGTGCAAATTCAAGAACCCGAAAACCGGCCGCGAAATCACAGTTAAAGACGTGATCGCCGACGCGTTCCTGCAGCAAATCCTGTTGCGTCCTGCCGAATACGACGTTATTGCTACGTTGAACCTGAACGGCGACTACGTTTCCGACGCATTGGCAGCACAAGTCGGTGGCATTGGTATTGCCCCCGGTGCAAACTTGTCCGACTCGATCGCCATGTTCGAAGCCACACACGGCACAGCACCTAAGTACGCTGGTAAAGACTACGTGAACCCAGGTTCCGAAATTCTTTCCGCCGAAATGATGCTGCGTCACATGGGCTGGACCGAAGCCGCTGACTTGATCATTTCCAGCATGGAAAAATCGATCTTGTCCAAGAAAGTCACTTATGACTTCGCGCGCTTGCTGGAAGGTGCAACCCAGGTTTCGTGCTCGGGCTTTGGTCAGGTAATGATCGAAAACATGTAAGACCGTCTACAGTAGTATCAGGTAGTCTACGAAACCCGCTTGCTGAAAGGCTTGCGGGTTTTTTGTCGTCTATCACCGTCTACGAAGTAGCCAATAATTGACGGTGTGTGAACAAGTGGTTACATTTGTTCTGTGTTCACGATCAAGCAAACGCCTGAATAGACGCTGCGGGAGTAACGCACATGACCAAGATAACCAAGATTTCCGAACTGCCAGAGTTCGACATGGCCGAAGTCCTCAAGACGGACGACGACGTTGCCAATTACCTGACGGCCATTCTGGAAGAAAACGATCCCGCCGAGCTTTCCCATGCGCTGGGTGTCATCGCCCGTGCGCGTGGCATGACCGAGGTGGCGCGGGCCAGAGGCTTGACACGCGAGGCGCTCTATAAAGCGTTGCGTCCCGGCTCACATCCGCGCTTCGATACCATTGCTCGCGTGTGTGCAGCGCTGGGTGTGCAGCTGACCGCCCGGCCTGCGCATTCATAGCCTGGCTCTAAAAAATCAGGCTCATGGCGTGGCTGTACGAGTTTTTTTATAGGGGACTTAAATGCAGCAAGTTCTTGTCTATTCTGATTCACTGTCGTGGGGCATTATCCCTACGACACGCAACCGCCTGCCTTTCGAACAACGTTGGCCGGGGGTGATGGAGATTTCGCTTAACGCCAAAGGCAGCCATGTTCGCGTTATAGAGGATTGTCTTAACGGGCGGCGCACAGTGTGGGACGACCCATATAAGCTGGGGCGAAACGGGCTTGTTGGCCTGGCGCAGCGTATTGAAATTCACTCGCCGCTTGAACTTGTTGTTCTTATGCTGGGGACTAACGATTTTCAATCCATGCATCAGCATAATGCCTGGCAATCATCGCAGGGCATATTGGCGCTGGTATCCGCGATTCGTGCTGCTCCCATAGAGCCAACGATGCGTGTACCCAGGATATTGGTGGTAGCCCCGCCAGCCATTCAAACGCCGAAAGGGCCGATCGCTCCAAAGTTTGAAGGTGGAGAGGGTAAGTGTGTAGGGTTGGCTGAGGCGTATAGAAAGGTCTGTGAAGAGCTTGGGTGCGATTTTTTTGATGCGGGTAGCGTGGTTACGTCGAGCAAAGTCGATGGGGTGCATCTTGATCTTGAACAGCACTTGGTTCTGGGGCAGGCTATGTCGGAGTTTGTGATGCCGCTGTTGGTGGGGAGTGGACGGTAGTGATTTTTTTCTGGCGGGATATTCAGCAGCCACTCTGGATTCTTCATTAGTATCTCTATCACGGGTATGAGTGTATTGATTATGTAAGCTTCATGTAGATTGCCTGGGGACTTATTTGGTTGGCAGCATTGGCTTATTTGAAGCTTAAAGCACTATACTTAGAAAATGTTATTTTCTGTTTCTGTTTGGCGCAGTTATCGAGGTTGCTAATGTTAGATGAGTCAAAAAATGTATCGAAAGCGTTGGCTGGAGTATTTGCGGAGTCAAGTAACTTGATCGTAATTGGCTTGACAGGACGTACGGGATCAGGCTGTTCGACAGCAGCACGGATACTTGAAAGTCAGAGAATCGATCTTCCCGAAGCTGGTGATTCTTACTATTCTGGCAATGAAGCAAGAAAATTTAGAATTATTAAAAAGTATGTAGACCAGCACT